>DATGJK010000058.1:0-8435 GCA_035295245.1 Acidobacteriaceae bacterium | reverse complement strand
CGCGTTCCAGCTCTCCTTCTTCTCCGCGTATTCCCGTGCCCGCTTCCAGAACCAGATGCCGTCCTCGCCCCCCATTGTCATCGGCCGCACAAAAAAACCCGCCAGCTTCCACGTCGGGCTGCCCGGCAGATCGTTCTGCAGCACCATCGAGAGCGCCTGCGGATTCTTAACCCCCGTCGCATGCACAACCGCCAGCGCGTACTTCCCCGGCGGCAAATTCGGAATGTCGATTTCCACCGTCAGCGACGAAGCCGGCAGCCCGCAGAAGAACTGCACATCCTGAGCGCTTTTCAATTCCGTCGCATCCAGCGCATACAGCTCGTCCACGGTCAGCGTTGCATGCTGCAGGCTCGGGCTCACGCTCTGAATGGATCCCGCGATCCCCTCGAACTGTGCCGCAACCGATCCAATCGTCTGTGCCTTCACAGCCTCCGCGTTCGCCGCCTCAACGTTCCCGACGATGCCGGTGGCCGCCTGGCGCAGCGCATCGCGTTCCTGCGCGTTCATCTGCGACTGCGTAATGCAGGAAACTCCAAATGCCGGAATCGCCATCGCCAGAGGCAGAATCGGAATCGCCCATCGACCGAATCCCATCCCAGCCACGCGGCGCATCAGTTTCCCCCGCAACAAAAGAAAGTGTGAGCGAATCGGAACCATTGTTAGTCTAATACTTAGAGGCGGGCAGAGCTTTTCGGCGCTCCGGTTGCGCTCCGCTCTGCAACATCATGCGACCCACAACTCTCTTCCGGTGGTCTCCCCTGTTGGCAGCCGCTGCACTGGCAGCAACGGGCGCTGCGCAGGTTGTCGGTAACCCCGGTACATTCCCTCCTGAAACCTCTGCTCCACACACACAGGGCGTTTCCGCTCCGGCGCCATCCGCGCATCCGGACACCCAGAACAGCGCCGCACCCGCGGCGACATCACAGTATGCAGCCTCTCCGGTCCTCGGCACGCCGGCGGAACCCGCCCACGTTTCCCTCACCGGCGGCAAGCTCTCCATTCAGGCGAAGAACTCCAGCCTCTCCGACATCCTTCATCAGCTGGCGAAGGACACCGGGATGTCCATCGACGGCTTCACCAAAGACCAGCGCATCTTCGGCGTTTACGGCCCTGCCGATCCGCGCGAGGTCCTCTCCGAATTGCTCGATGGTGCTGGCTACAACGTGCTGATGCTCGGGAGCACGGATTCCGGCGCTCCGCGCGAGCTGCAGCTCTCCATGCGCAGCAACACGCCCCTTCCCGCCGGACAGCCCACCACTGTGGCGCAGCAGCAGGATGACGATCAGGAAGAGACTCCCGCGCCCATGAACTATCCTCCCGCCGGAGAAGTCACTCCGCGCGCACCCATGGTGCCGCCGAACCAGACACCTCCCAATGGCGGCGTGAAGACGCCCCAGCAGCTCCTGCAGGAGCTACAGCGCATGCGTCAGCAGCAGCAACAACAGCAACAGCAGCAGCAACCCCAGTAGCAAATCAGGTACCGCTCCGGTGCCCGGAGTAACACCTTCGTGGAGTAGCCTCCGCGAGCAGTTCTGGCTACATTCTTCTCATTGCAGCATTGCAGTTCTTGAATCTGCCTTGGGTTCTCCTCCTCGGATGAGCCCGCTTCCCTTCTCGAATCTCACCCTTATTCCCGCGGCCTTGGCCAGCGCGCCTCCACCACGGTCGAGATCCCTCCGCGCGGACGAAAATCGCCCTTCACCACCGCCCATACCGGATCGCAGGCGCGCACCACGTCTTCCAGAACGCGATTGACCACGTTCTCCTGGAAGATTCCCAGGTTCCGGTAGCAGAACAAATATTCCTTCCAGGACTTCAGCTCCAGGCAGCGCGCCCTCGGCATGTAGCGCAGCGTGATCGTGCCGAAATCCGGCAGACCCGTCTTTGGGCAGACCGACGTGAACTCCGGATCGTCGATCACAATCTCGTAAGCGGGAAACTGATTCGGCCAGGTCTCAATCGCGGGAAAGTCAAAATTGAGCCCCGCCTTGGCGTGCTCGTCGGTGTATCGGGAAACTGCAGGCATATTCCGATTCTAAGACGCGGCGGCTGCCGGCTCGAAACTCTGCTCCCTCTGTGCCGATCTGGATTCCTGGCGAACCCATTACTGCTCGGTCACATTCAGCTTTTCCGAACCCTAAGACCCTCAGTACGAGTCTTATATACTGACACACGGTCCTTCAAAGAATGGCGAAATCCGCGAGGTCCAACACGGCGCGCATCTGGCTGATTTCCGCCGTGGCCCTCATTGCATTTTTCTATCTGGTTCACTACTTCACTCGCAGCAAGTTGCCCGTTCGCGTCGCTCAGGCCGCCGTCGGCAATCTGACCAGTACCATCGCCAGCAACGGCAAAGTGCAGCCTGTCCACTTTTTTGAAGCGCACGCCCCCTATCCCGGACTCGTGAAGGACATCTACGTTCACGCCGGCGACAAGGTGCCGGCCGGCAAGCTCCTGCTGGCCATGGACGACACCGAGGCCCAGTCTCACCTTGCCACTGCTCGCGCCGCTCTCCGCGGAGCTGAGGCCGCATGGCAGTCTGCCCAGCAGGGTGGCACTCCCGAGGAACGCGCTGCCCTCCTCGGCCAAATCCAGACAGCCACCATCGATCGCGACCAGGCCCAGCACGACCTTGAAGCTCTCCAGAAGCTCCAGGCCACCGGTGCTGCTTCGGCCAGCGAGGTTGTGGCTGCCCAGCAGCGCCTTGCCGCCGGCAACAGCTCCATTCAGGTCCTCCAGGAGCGGCAAAAAGCCCGCCTAAACCCCGCTGACCTGGCTCATGCCAAAGCCAACCTCGAAGACGCCCAGGCAGCGTACCAGGCCGCGCTCGACGCCCTGCATCAGGCCGTCGTCCACGCCCCCTTTGCGGGCACGGTCTACGCGCTGCCGGTGAACCGCACCCAGTTCGTGCCCCAGGGCGACCTGCTCCTCGCCATGGCCGACCTGACTAAGCTGCAGGTTCTCGCCTACTTCGACGAGCCGGAAATCGGCAACCTCGCCGTCGGCCAGCCCGCGGTCATCACCTGGGATGCCCGCCCTGACCAAAAGTGGCATGGCCAGGTCGTCCGCCTTCCCTCTACCATCATTACGTACACCACCCGCAACGTTGGCGAAGTTCTCGTGTCTGTAGAAGACGCAGACGATGTCCTCCTGCCCGATACCAATGTTCGTGTGACCATCACGACGGCGAATGAATCAAATGTTTTAACCGTTCCACGCGAAGCGTTGCATATCGAGCAGGGCTCGGACTATGTCTACCGGGTCGATGGTGGTTCGCTCCACCGCGTTCCCGTTACAGTCGGCAAGTTGAATCTTGTGAGCGTCCAGATCATCAGTGGATTAAAGGCCGGTGACAACGTCGCGTTGAACAGCACCAATGGCCAGCCGCTGACCGACGGAGAGCCTGCCACGATCGTGCAGTAGCGGAGTACCGGATCCAGCACGAACCTGCTCGGTGGGGCAATACCAGGGGGAGTTTTGAAAAGAACAATTGCCATTCTCGGAAGCCTTGTTTTGCTTTCTGCCTCGTTGTGGGCCATGCCCTCGGTCGCCGCTGATCCGATCCGCTCCGACCTGAATCTCGGCCGCGCCGATGCCGCTCTCCAGAAGCTGAACACGGTTCTCGCCCAGAATCCTGCTGACGCCGAAGCTCTCAATCTGCGCTGCCGCGTCTATTACCAGGAAGAGCTCTGGGACCAGGCCCTTTCCGATTGCCAGGCTGCCGTTCAGGCGAACCCTTCCAGCAGCGCCTACCATCTGTGGCTCGGCCGCGCCTACGGCCAAAAAGCTTCTCACGCCTCGCTGATGAGCGCCTACAAGCTGGCCCGCAAAGTGGCTGCGGAATTTCAGAAGGCTGTGCAGCTCGACCCGCGCAACGCCTCGGCTCTGGCCGACCTCGGCGAATTCGACGTCAGCGCCCCCTCCATGGTGGGCGGAGGCATCGCCCGCGCACAGAAACTTCTGCCCCAGCTCGAGGCTATCGACGCCGCCGCTGCCCTCAACCTGCAGGCCAAAATCGCCGAGTCGCAAAAGAATTATCCTGCCGCTGAATCAAGCCTCAGAGTCGCCATCGCGCACTCCTCCGATCCTTCCGCCGCATGGATGGACCTTGCCGGCTTTTATCGTCGCCGCGGTCAGATGGCGCAGATGGTCGCCGCTGTCCACAACGGAGTTTCGCTGGACAGGCATCACGGTACCGCCCTTGTCGACGGCGCAGAGAACCTGACCGAGGCCCATCTCGATCCGCAAACCGCGATTCACTGGCTGCAGCAGTATCTCGCTTCCGCCGGTCAGTCCGAGGAAGCTCCGGCTTTTGCCGTCCGCGCAAAGCTGGCGCATCTGCTCGCCGATCAGGGAGACTCCTGGGGTGCGCAGCAGCAGCTTGCCGCCGCGCATGCTGTCGCCTCCGGTTATCGCGTCCCGGCGCGCGGCTTCTCTTCCGTGGCGTCCCGCTAACAGTAAACTCAGATTGATGCACAAATCGGAGCGGTTACTCTCAGCAATTCGACAACCCGCTGCACTCGTAATCGCTCTTCTGTTCTGCCTCGTTCCCGGCGCGGCTTCCGCACAGATCTCTTTGTCGACTGCCGTCGCGATGGCCGAGAAGTCCAGCCCTGGCGTACGTTCCGCCGTTGCCGATGCGCAGCGCGCAGCGGCGGCGGTTCAGGAAGCCAAAGACGCCTACATTCCCAATTTCCAGCTCGGCACCAGCCCTGGCTTCTCCTACGGATTCCCTCTCGGCTATCCCGCTGTCTTTAGCGCCAGCTCCAATTCCCTCTTGTTTTCGTTCTCGCAGCCGGATTACACCCGCGCCGCGCAGGCCGCCCTCCGAGCCGCCAACCTGAGCCTGAAAGACCAGCGGCAGCAGGTCGCCCTCGATGTCGCACTCGACTATGCCCAGCTGGATCACGATCTCGCCGAGATCGCTGCCCTCGACGAAGAAAAGTCCTACGCCGGCTCGCTGGTTTCGCTCGAACAGGACCGCGTGCAGGCCGGCGTCGATCCGCGCGTCACCCAACTCCAGGCAGAACTCCTCGCCGCCCAGGTCGATGAGAAGCGTATTCACCTGCAGAACGATGCTGACGAGATGCGCCAGAAGTTATCGCATCTCACCGGTCTGCCCGCCGACGGCCTGAACACGGTCAACAGCAGCATCCCCGCCGTACCGGAGTTCAGCGCCGAAACCGAGGCGCAGATCGCGCAAAACAGCCCGGGAATTCAGGCCTCCTACAGTAACGCCAAATCGAAGTTCTACCAGGCCTTCGGCGACTCCCGCCAAAATTACCGGCCCTATATGAGCTTCGGGCTGCAGTACAGCTTGTTCTCCAAAATCAACAACTATAGCCAATACTTCCGCAGTTTTCAGTACAACAACTTCGGCATAGGAGCGCAGATTACTTTCCCGCTCTTCGATGCCAGCCGCCGCGCCAAGGCCCGAGAGTCGATTGCCGAAGCCGTTTCCGCGCAGGCCCAGGCCGACCAGTCGCGCGATGTCCTCAGCGAGCAGACGCTCCTGGCTCGCCGCACCATCCTGGAGTTGTCCGCTCAGCAGCGCGTCGCCCAGCTGCAATCGCAGCTCGCCCAGGAGCAGCTCAGCGCCGTCGACACCCAGCTCGCCAACGGCAGCGGCTCGCCCAATGCGGCTCCGGTCTCCCCCATCACCGCCCAAAAGGCGCACATCGAAGAGCGCGAGCGCTACGAAGATCTCCTCGACACCAACTTCTCTCTCCTCAAGGTGCAGCTCAGCCTGCTCCGCCTCACCGGCCAGATCACCGACTGGATCAATTCATCTCTGAAATAGCCCGCTGTGGCGAGATCTTGCGACGAAGCTGTGCGAGCATTCACCAACGGCCATCGTTAATCCGCAGAAAAGTCGCCGTGAGGTGGTGTCTTCCCAACCGCTGCGGATGAATCGCCACCTGCCGCTGCATCGAGCCCTTTCCCCCAAAAACCCGGCTTTCTCCCGTAAAAGTCCTGCGCACCGGACACGTCCACCCAGACCTCAGGCGGAAAGGCCTCAGGCGCGCCGCTGGTAACTCCATCATCATCGGCAACTTAGTCGTCGCGGAATATGACACTTTGGCCTCATTCCCCGCCTGCGTCCCGGTACATTGGTACTGTTATGGAAGGAGACACATCCCCCTCCACCCGGGTCACCAAACTGGCACCCCCGAGATTCACATCCACGGACCCCGCTGCCCCTGCCCTTCCGGTAAACTAGACGAATACGACCATGCCCCTAAAGACTTTATTTCTCAACCCTCCGTCGTTCGAAAACTTCGACGGTGGTGCCAGCTCACGCTGGCCCGCGACTCGCGAAATCGAGTCCTACTGGTATCCGGTTTGGCTCGCTTATCCCACCGGGATGCTTGAAGGCGCCCGGCTCCTCGACGCCAATCCGCACCACGTCTCCTGGCAGCAGGTCAATGAAATCCTCCGCGACTATGAGTTCCTGGTCGTCTTCACCAGCACCGTCGGATGGGCTGGCGACCAGAAGGCGGCGCAGATCATCCGCGACTCCCATCCGAAGCTGAAAATCTGTTTCGTTGGACCTCCCGTCACCACCGATGCCGACCGCGCCCTCAACGAGTGCCCGGCCATCGACTTCGTCTGCCGCCGCGAATTCGATTTCTCCGTTGTCGACTTCGCCAACGGCAAGCCGCTCGACCAGATCCTCGGCATCAGCTATCGCAAAAATGGCCAGGTCGTGCACAATCCCGACCGCCCGCAGGTCGAAGACCTCGACGCCATGCCCTGGGTCACCGACATTTACAAGCGCGACCTCGACGTCACCAAATACAACGTCCCCTTCCTGCTGCATCCCTTCGTCGCGCTCTACTCCACTCGCGGCTGCCCCGCCCAGTGCACCTTCTGCCTATGGCCGCAGACGCTCAGCGGACATGCGTGGCGCAAGCGTTCCACCGATGACGTTGCCGCCGAAATGGCGCACGCCAAAGAGATCTTCCCCAACGTCAAGGAATTCTTCTTCGACGACGACACCTTCAACATCCAGAAAGCGCGCACCATCGAGCTCTGCTCGAAGCTCAAGCCGCTCGGCCTCACCTGGTCCTGCACCTCGCGCGTGACCACTGACTACGACACCCTCAAAGCCATGCGCGAAGCCGGCTGCCGCCTGCTCATCGTGGGATTCGAATCCGGCGACCCGCAGATCCTCAAGAACATCAAGAAAGGCGCCACCGTCGAGCGCGCCCGCGACTTCGCCCGCGACTGCCACAAGCTCGGCCTGACCATCCACGGCGACTTCATCCTCGGCCTGCCCGGCGAGACGAAGGAGTCGATCCGCAACACCATCAACTTCGCCAAGTCGCTTGACGTCGAGACCATCCAGGTCTCCATCGCGCATGCCTTCCCGGGCACCGAGTTTTACGAGTACGCCCGCGCCAACGGCTTCATCACCAACCAGCGCATGAATGACGAAGGCGGTCACCAGCTCGCCCACATCGAGTATCCGGGCCTGCCCACCGAGTACGTGCTCGAGATGGTCAACAAGTTCTACGACGAGTACTTCTTCCGCCCCAAAGCCGCCTGGCGCGTCATCAGCAAGGCCATCGCCAACCGCGACGTCAAGCGGCTGTACATCGAGTCGAAGTCATTCCTCAAGCTGCGCGCGCAGCGCAACCGCCTCGTCCGGGAGAACAAATCCCAGAAGCCGCCAACACCGGCCGTCGGCGCCAAGACCGAGGCGCTTGTGGACCAGTAGCCGCCGGAAAGTCTCGGCGGCTCTGCCGCGTTGTGACCCGACTTTGCAATATGACTCTTCGCCGCTATCTTGTTCTCGCCGTCGTGACGCTCACCGCCGCCTTCGGAGATACCTTCCTGTCGCGCGGCATGAAGGCTCTTCCTCCCGTCTCGCTCTCCCATCCGGCTGCGTTGGTTCACGCGCTCTTTTCTCCGTGGATCGCCGCCGGCATCCTTCTGCTCATCGGCTTCTTCGCCTCCTACCTGACCGCGCTCTCGTTTGCCGACCTCACCTACGTGCTCCCCGCCACCTCCCTGGGCTACGTCATCATGACCATCCTTGCCCGCTGCTGGCTCCATGAGCATGTCTCGCACGGGCGCTGGCTCGGCCTGCTCTTCATCACCGTCGGCGTAGGCTTCGTCGCGCGTGGCCCCTCCTGGACGGAATCCTCCATTCCAGTGCTCACTCCTGCCATGGAGGAAGTGGGATCATGATGCCGCCATCTGCGCTCCTGCCGACCATCGAGGTGATCGGCGCCATCGTCCTCACCGCGACCGCCGGCGACATCCTCACCGCCTCCGCCATGCGTCAAATCGGCGATCTCGACCGCATCCGCGAAAAACGCGGCATCCCCGGCGCGGCGCTCGCCGTCGTCACCAACGGACGTTTCGGCCTCGGCGTCTTCTTTCTCGCCCTGAGCTTCTTCTCCCTGCTCTACGGCCTCAATCATCGCGAC
>DATGJK010000057.1:0-11599 GCA_035295245.1 Acidobacteriaceae bacterium | reverse complement strand
TCTCGTCACAAAGCCGCTGGAATTCCTGAATGGTTGCACCGCGCAACCGGTCGTATTCCTGCGGCGACAGCACCACGGCTACGTCCCGGTCATGCCGCCTTACCACGACCGGCTCCCGCTGTGCCGCGTCGATCAGAGCAGCCAGGTTCTGCTTGGCTTCCGTGGCAGTCATGGAGCGCATATGTTCAGATTATCTGAATTGCACAAAATGGACAATTGTCTTACGTGAAGTGCTCCCATCCGGCTGCTTCCACCGCAACCATCCGGCCATCCCGCTGCCTCATCGAGATGAGGGGCTCTCCGCGCCTGGGCCGTCGCACCCTCCCAATCCGGGTGACGGCCACATCGCCGATCCTGCCGGGCACTCGCGTTCCAGTCGGAGCCGTAAACAGCAGCTCGTAGTCCTCGCCGCCATGCAGCGCGAGCCCGACCGGATCGTGCTCGGCTTGCGCCAGCGGATGCACCGGCAGAGCGGCCTCCTCGATCTCCGCCGCCACGCCTGACGCCCGGCACAGGTGCGTCAGGTCCGTCGATAGCCCGTCGCTGATGTCGATCATGGCCGTAACGATCCGGCGCAGCCGCAGCCCCGCCTCGAGCCGCGGCTCAGGATAAAGGTGCGGATGAACTTCGCCGGCATGCTTCAGATTGCGCAGCTTAGAAGGCTGCTGACCGAGGACTCGCAGCCCCGCCGCTGCTCCGCCCAGCGCGCCGGTTACGTAGAGCGCATCTCCCGCCCGCGCCCCGGATCGCATCCGCCCCTGCCCCGCCGGAACCTGGCCGACCGCCACAATGTCCGCCGCGATCAAGTCCGGCGACTCTGCGGTATCGCCCCCGGCCAGCGGAACGCCATACCTCCGGGCCAGCGCCAGCAGGCCTTCGAGGAAACCGTCCACCCACGCAGTCCGGGTCCGCGCCGGCATAGCCAGCGACAGAAAGACCGCCAGCGGCTCCGCGCCCATCGCCGCCAGGTCGCTCAGCCCGCGCGCCAGGCAGCGGTGCCCGACCGACTGTGGCGGATGCCACTCCCTCCGGAAGTGCCGCCCCTCGAGTGAGAAGTCGGTCGTGACGCAGACCTCGTACCCAGCCCGTGGCCGCAGCACCGCGCAGTCGTCGCCGATGCCCATCCGCACCGCGCTCGTCCGCGTCCGTGCTGCCTGACCCCGGATCGCCTCAATCAGCGCCAGTTCCCCAGGCACAAGACCCGATCTCTTCTGCCGTGCCATCGTCCAGGCCAGCATACCGTTTTCCCATCCGTGCGTTGGTACACTTCAGCTGGACGATGACTCTCCAGTCGAACATCGAACAGTACTTTGCTGCCGGTCCCGCGGCTGTCGCCGACCCCGCCGCGCTCTCCGCCTTCCTCGAGCTCCGTGACGGGCTCGAAGCGGGAACGATCCGCTCCGCCGAACCCGACCCTGCAGCTCCCACCGGTTGGCGAGTGAACGCCTGGGTGAAGCAGGGCATCCTGCTCGGCTTCCGCCTGGGACATCTGGAGGGCTCCGAAGCCGCACTCCCCCCCGCTCCGGACGAGTCGTGGAGCATGGGGTGGAATCCCGCCAACGAGGAAGGCCCTGAGCCTCGGCACGCTTTGAGTGACTTCTTCTACGGTGAGCAGAAAGGCTGGGCTGCCCAGCAGAACCGGCCCGGCTCGGCCTCGCCGGGCGGCTTTCCCTTTGTGGACAAGCACACCTTCCCGCGTCGCCGCTTCACGCCCGAGCAGGGCATCCGCATCGTCCCCGGCGGCTCGTCGGTCCGCGCCGGAGCCTATCTTGCGCGCGGCGTTGTCGCCATGCCGCCCATGTACGTCAATGTCGGCGCCTACGTCGATGAGGGCACAATGATCGACTCGCATGCGCTGGTGGGCAGCTGCGCCCAGATCGGAAAGCGTGTCCACCTCAGCGCGGCCGCGCAGGTGGGTGGCGTGCTGGAGCCGGTGAACGCCAGCCCCGTGATCCTCGAAGACGATGTGCTCGTCGGTGGCAACTGCGGCGTCTACGAAGGCACTCTCGTCCGCAGGCGCGCGGTCCTCGCGGCGGGAACCATCCTCACCCGGGGAACACCGGTGTACGACGTGGTCCACGGGGAAGTCCTCCGCGCCACGGCCGATGCGCCGCTCGTCATCCCGGAAGACGCTGTGGTGGTCCCCGGTGCCCGGGCCATCAAAAAGGGCAAAGGCGAGGAGTGGGGGCTGAGCGTCTACACGCCGGTCATCGTGAAGTACCGCGACGAGAAGACGGAGCTGAGCGCGGCTCTCGAAGACCTGCTGCGGTAACTATCCACGCTTCGGATGGCGCGCCAGGCTGCGCCGCTGCTGGACAACCAGGCTGATGGGCGGACGCTCCGTGAACCTTCATTGCCAGCAACCGGGATTTCCAGGGTCGCGTTACCTGAGGAGCACGAGGCTTCTCCATCCTTCACCTCCTGCGGCTCTCAGTTTAGTCCTGCGGCGCTGAGCAGAAGCAGCGCCTCCTTACTGCTCGTGAATGGCCGCGATCGGGTCGATGCGCATCGCTCGCAGCGCTGGCACCGATGAAGCCGCGCCCGCGACGACGGCCAGCAGCAGAACGACCGCCGCAAGCGTGAGCGGGTCGGCCGGGCTCACTCCATACAGCTGCGCGCTGATGAACCGCGTCAGCGCCAGGGCGAGCAGCATCCCCAGCGCGATCCCCGCAGCGCCGAGCCGCAGCCCCTGCCGCAGGATGAGCCACAGCACGTCTTTCCGGGCCGCTCCGAGCGCCATGCGGATCCCGATTTCATGGGTGCGCAATTGCGTGCGGTAGGCCAGCACGCCGTAAATGCCGGACGCGGCGAGCACCAGCGCGAGCAGCGCGAAGGCCGAGGCGAACGTGGACTCCATGATGGCGAAGGTACTGGCGACCTGCGCGGTCTGACGCAGCGGCCGCACATCGTAGACCAGCCACTGCGGGTTGATCTGGTGGATTGCCTCCACCACCGCCGGAGCAAGCGCCTCCGGCTCGCCGCGGGTGCGCACCTGCAGAATGGTCTCTGGGCCGCCCTCCTGCAGGATGGAGTTGTAGACCATTGGCTGAGGCGATTCTCCCAGCCACAAGTGAGCGGAGTTCTTCGCCAAGCCCACCACGGTGAAGAGCCTGTCACCCATGCGCAGCTTTCGGCCGAGGGGACGCTGACCCGGCCAATAATGCGCCGCGGCGTTCTGATCCACGATCATGACCGGCGGCGCGTGTTCATCGTCGGTGTCGAGGAAGGGTCGGCCCTCAACCAGCGGAATGCCCATGGTTGAAAAATACCCGGCTGAGACATCGGCGCGGGTCACTTCGCCCGATTCGTGGGGCTGTGGCACATAGCCTTCCCGCCACACATCGGCAGTTTTCCTGCCCAGGGTCAGCGGCAGCCAGTCGGTCAGCGAGACGTCAGTGATGCCCGGCAGTTGCCGGGCCCGCGCCAGGATGGTCTTCTCGAACTGACGAATTTCATTGCGGGAATAGCCGGTATCGAGGCCGATGGTGGCTGTCAGCACGTGGCTCTCGTCGAAGCCAGGATCAGCAGTAGCTGTGTTGTGCAGTGTGCGCAGGAACAATCCGGCGCAAACCAGCAAAGCCACCGAGAGCGCAACCTGCACCACCACCAGACCGCCGAGAACGTGCCGGTTGTGCGAGCCGGAGGAGAGGCTCGCGGAATCCTGGCGGAGAATCTCAGCCGGAGCGACGTGGGACGAACGCCAGGCGGGAAGGGCCCCGCAGAGCACACCCGCGCCTACGGCGACGACCAGCAGCAGCAGCACGAGGCCCTGATCGATCGTCCCGCTGACTGCGATAGGGTTGGCATTGGGCGGGATGAAGCGGCCCAGCGTCCTCGAGGTCCAAACGGTCAGGATGAGGGCAGCGGCAGATCCGGCCATCGATACCAGCAGCGCCTCAAAGATCATTTGCCGCATGAGAGCGGTCCGGCTCGCGCCCAGCGATTGGCGGATGGCCAGGTCTCGCGCGCGGGCAACAAAGCGCACCAGCATCAGCGTGGCGACGTTGGCGCAGGTGAGCAGCAGCACCAGGGCTGCGAACGCCAGCAGAAGCGGCAACGATGCGGAGAAATAGACATTCCCGCCGAAGGGCGAGCGCCACAGCGGGTCCAGCGTGATGGTGTTTGCGCCCAGATGCGATGCGGGATATTCGGCCACCAACCCCCGCATGATCCCCTCGAGGTCCTGCGTCGCGGCCCGGCGGCTCACGCCCGGACGCATGCGGCCCATCACGTTCAGCCAGGTGTTCTCGCGATGCAGCACGTTCCAGTCGTTGCCGCCAGGCGACGTGCTGGCGCCAAGCGGCGCCCACAGGTCTTCGCGAATGGCGGGCATGCATCCGATGAAGCCCGCGGGCGCGACGCCGATAATCGTGAACGGCTGATGCTGAATCTCGACGGATTTGCCGAGAATGGCCGGATTGCCGCCGAACTTCGTCTTCCACAACGAATAGCTGAGCACGATATACGGCACGCCGCCGAGGCGCGCTTCTTCATCCACGCGGAAGAACCGGCCCAGAGCGGGCTGGATGCCCAGCACATCGAAGTAGTTCCCCGTGACCTGCGCAGCGTACACGCGCTGCGGCGAATCGCCGCCGGTCAGAGTTGCCCATTCGTGGTGGTAGCCGAGAATGCCGCTGAAGGTGCGAGTGCGGTCGCGGAGGTCGCGGTAGTCGGGATAGGAGAACGGCGGGGCCGGCGAGACGTTCCACGTTCCGCGCATGACGCTGACCAGGCGGCTGGTATCGCGCGCGCCCGGCACCGGATTGAGCATGGTGCCTTCGATCCAGCTCAACGCCGTGCTGGTGGCGCAAATGCCCAGCGCGAGCATCACGATAGCGCTCGCCGTGAAAGCCGGGCTGCGGCGCAGTTGCCGCAGCGCATAGCGGATGTCGTGGAACAGTCCGGACATGACCCACCTCGAAGGTGCGCCTGCCCGAGACATAGTCGGAACGGCGCGGCCTGTCAGTGCCCTGGATCACAGAGGGCAAAGGTGCAGCGGCACCCTCCTCGAGAAAACCGACCCGTCGACTACTGCGGCGTCGGCCCTCGCACCACCTGCACCAGGTCGTCCGGGTTGATGTGCTTAGCGAAGGCCGCCTTCACATCATCTGCGCTGAGCCCGGCATACTTCTTCGCCGCGAGAACGGGCTCGTCGAGCGGCAGCCCCATCTCGGCGCGGCCGAGCAGCCCGGCAGCGACGGCATCCTCGCTGCTCTCGCTCAGCGGAATCTGCCGCAGCAGCAGCGCCTTGGCCTGGTGCAGTTCGGAGTCCGACACATCCTGGGAGCGCATCTGATTCAGCTCGCGCACGATCATGGCGCGCGCCTTCGACACGTTGGGCGGATCGCAGCCGTAGTTCACCGAGTAGCTGGTGCGCGTCTTCGCCGCGTTCATGCTCACGTCCACGTTGTAGACCAGTCCGGCCTCCTGGCGGAGATCGTGATAGAGGCGCGTCGCGTAGAATCCGCCGCCGAGCACGTGATTGCCGAGCTGCAGCGGATAGTAATCCGGATTGAACCGGTTGATGTCGACTTGTTCGGCCAGCACCACCGAATCCTGCACGGCCTCGGGATCGGCCACATTGGCCGCGCTGGGTTTATTCACCGGGATCGCGGGGAGCGTCGTGTTCGGCTTAGTTCCGGCGGCATGCCAGTCGCCGAACCCTTTCTCGATCACGCTCCGCGCCTCATCGGGCGTCACATCGCCGATGACGACGATCGTGGTCAGGTCCGGTCGCAGCGTGATGTCGTGGTAGGTCTTCACGTCGGGCAGCGTCAGTTTTGAAACGGTTTCCGGCGTCACCTCGCGCAACACCGGATCGTTCGCCGGCACCAGCGCCACGTCGAGCGCGCGCTGCGTCCGGTAGCCGGGGCTCTTCAGATTCCCTGCGACAAACTGCGCCGTCTGCTGCTGCGTGATTTTGAAGGCTTGTTCCGGGAGCGCCGGATGCAGTTCGTTGTCCGCCAGCAGCTGCACCCCGCGAGAGAAGTACTCCTTTAGCACCTTGAGCGAGAAGCTGAACCCTGCGCTCTCGTTGGCCGCGATATCGTCGAGCGCTTTCTGGAAGGCGAGCCGATCGAGCGACGTCGTGCCATAGGAATAGAGCCCGTCCAGAACATCCGACACGCCCTCCTGGCCCTGCGGCGTTTGCAGATCGGAGTTGTGTTCGACTCGGCCCATGACGGTCACCGTGGGACTGGTCGTGTCGGTGCGCACGATCAGGCGGATTCCGTTGGGCAGCTTCGTGTCCGAAACCTGCAAATAGTTCGCCGGGACCTGCAGCGCGTTCAGCGCCTTCGCGGCCCAGTCCGGCAGAGCAACAGGCTTGGTCGGCGCAGCGGTTACGGTTTCCGCCCCGCCAAATCCTTTTGCCGCGACCGGAGCGCCGGTCGGCACGGGCTTGAGCGTTGCCGTGATGGTCGGCGCGTTCAGCAGATACTGCTTCGCAACGCGGTTCACGTCGTCCACCGTTACTTTGCGGATGGCATCGATGTCTTCTTCAGGAGAATTGCGCCCCTCGGCAGCCAGCGCATTCGACCATACGGAGGCCAGCTCGGAAATGGAGTTGCGCTGGAACTCGGCCTGCGCGATCTCCGCGCGTTTCGCCGCATCGACCAGTTCTGCGGGGACGCCGTTCTGCGCGTACTTATTAATGATCTGCCGCATCTCCTCGAGGGCCGGATTGGTATCCACACCGGCCGGCTGCGCGACCAACCCGTAGCCGACGCTGGCCTTCGGGTAGGTTTCGGCCACTCCGAACTCCGCCGCCAGCGCGTGGCCCGCGGGCACCATGCCGTAGAGGTCCGCGCGCTGGCTGGCCAGCACATCGGAGAGAATCTGCATGGCCGCGTAATCCGGCGAATCCGTGCCCGGCATGCGCCATGCGATGAAGCCCAGCACGTAGGGCAGGTTGCTCTCCAGCGTGAAGGTGTCCGGCTTCACAGGCTGCAGATGGATCTCAGGCCGCGGCGGCAGCGCATGGCTGGGAATGTCGTTGTACAGCTGTTTAATTCTTGCCAGCGTCGCTGACGGATCTACATCGCCGACGACCACCAGGATCATGTTGGAGGGCGTATACCACGTGCGCCAGAACTCCTGCAGCTGGGCGGCCGTCGTCTTGTCGAAGGACTCGCGGGTGCCCAGCGGATCGTGCGCGTAGGGCGTGCCGGCGAAGATCTCCGCGTTGAGCCGATTGACGAATTTGTACGTTGGGTTGGAGAGATCGCGCGCCACTTCCTGCTCGATGGCGCCGCGCTCCTGGTCCCACTGCGCCTGCGAATTGTCCACGCCGCGCGTGCACGCGGCCTGTGCCTCGAGCGCCACATCCACGTCAGCCGCGGGAACCGTCTCGAAGTATTGGGTGATGTTCTGCTGCGTGTCGGCATTGTTGTCGCCGCCCAGCAGAGCGAAAATCGCGGCGGTCTGATCCGCCGACATTCCCGTGCAGCCGCGGAAGGCCATATGCTCCAGCGCATGCGCCGAGCCGGGGAAGCCGGGAGGTGTCTCGTTCGCCCCCACCTTGTAGTTCGCCATCACCGTCACGACCGGCGCCAGGGTATTGCGGATGATCACCACCTGCATGCCGTTGGAAAGCGTGGCGCGCGTCGGCGGCTCCGCTTTGGGCGTTTCGGGCTGCTGGTTTTGCGCGCCGCGCGCCATAGGCACGGCGGCCAGCGAGATCATCAGGGCGGGCAAGGCAAATTTCAGGACGGACACAATGCGACGTTTCAAATCAATCCTCCGGGGCGAATCCGGCAAAATGGCCTGAAGGGAAATGGTAACGGAGCAGGCGAGATTGTGCGCGAGTGTGCCGGAGTTTGTGACGAATACGCGCTTCGATAGCGGTCGAGGACATCGGCGCTGCGAACGCTTCACAGCTTGCGGACGACGTCGCGTGCCCGCAGCGCGCGGAACATGCGCGCCTCGACATACTCATCCGGCTGCCGGCGGCGGAGCGCGCGTACCAGCGCCTCTTCCCGGCCGGCGAGGTCCGTCGGCAGCAGCGCCGACATATCCTCGAAAATCTCGACGCGCCGGCGTTCCCCATCGGGATCGTCCATGCCGCGCAGCACGGCCTGCTGAATGTCCTCGGAGCAGACCAACTGCAGGTCGGGCGGCACTTCTTCGGCCCGCAGAAGGAACGGGTCGCCATGCCTCTTCAGCGCAGGAGTCTCGCAATGGGGATCTTCGCCCGCATGGTAGACAGCGATGGAGCGGAAGATGCGGCTGTAGGGCAAATTCCAGCGGCAGCAGAACTGGCGGACTTTGTCCGGCTCATCGTCGTGCGAACATGCTCCCTCGAGCGCAGTCTCATCTTCAACCGGACAGCGCGTCACAAAGACCAAAGACAAGGGGCCGCTCCAAAGTGGAGTTCAGCAGGGCGCGGGCCAGCACGGCGCCTTCTCTGGTTTTTGATGCGGCCTGCCGCTGGTCTAGGAGCGGGCGAAGCGGTGGACGCCCGTCGGGTCGCCGGGCGGGAACTGCGGCGGAGGCGCACTGGAGCCGGCGAACATGCGGCGGACCCGTTCGGCTGCGAAGCCGATGTCCGTGAGATAGCTGCGCCACGTTGCAGTCGTCCAGCCATGGCGCTGCAGTACCTCGAGGATCTGCTCGCCTTTCAGGGCATCCGGAGCCTGCACGTGACGGATGTGGCGCATAGCATCGCCGCCTCCCAGCGCCTGGCTGAACGCAGTGGTCGTGATGTCGCTGATCCAGTGGGCGACCGCGCCGTGGTCGCGCGTTTCAGCGGCCAGCGCTTCCACCGTGGCGGCGGGCAGGTACATCAGCAAGCCTTCGGTGATCATCAGCGCAGGCTCGGTTCCCGCCGAGTCGATCAGGGCGCGCCGCTGGGCCGGATCGTTCAGGTCCGCAGTGAGGCGCTCTCGGCGGCAGCGCAGAGCCTCGCCCGTCATCAGCCGCTCTTTGTAGTCGAGCATGTCGGGGAAGTCGACTTCAATCCAGCGCAGATGCGGCGGGAGATCAAGGCGCCAGGGACGCGTGTCCAGGCCGCAGCCGACGCTCAACACGGTGGCGACCGGAAATGCGGTCAGCGTTTCCTGCAGCAGGTCATCGAGAAGACGGGTGCGGATCGCCATGCCGAAGCGCGCAAAATGCGGATAGGGCAGCGTGTCGACAATGGCAAAGCCACGGTCTCCGGCCAGGCGCGCGGCGAAGGGATCGCGCACAAAGGCGTCCTGTTGCTCGGCTTCGTAGGCGCGACACGCAGCCACCATCAGCGCTGTATCGCTGACGTGGGTGATTTCACTGTTTGCGGGCATGAGGCTGAATGTACCCGGACGCAGGAGTTTTGGGAAGATGTGCCGCCGGCCCGTGCAGGCGTGGCCGTCCGCTATGATGGCTCACGCTGAATGAGGCTCGGCCAAAGGACTCCGATGGGAAGGACAAAAGAGACCGGCATCAATCGCAGGCGCTTTGTGCAGAGCTGTCTGTCTCTGCCGGCCATGGCATCGTTGCCGGTGATTCCAGGCATCGCGGCAGCGGAAGGATCCGACGATCGCGCTGCCTGGCTGCGCATCGTGACGAAGATTTCCACGCCGGTGCTGGAGGCGCTCAGCCGCCGCAGGCTGAAAGAGACGATGCCGGTCGAGGCTCCGCATGGCAATGTCGCCGATCGCCGGCAGTTCACGCACCTGGAAGCGATGGGCCGCCTGCTCTGCGGCCTTGCTCCGTGGCTCGAGAGCGGCCCCACAAACGGCGAGGAAGGCGCAACGCGCGCGCGTTTTGGGGAGTGGGCGCGCATCGGCATCCAGTCCGCCACAGATCCGGCATCGCCGGACTTCATGAACTTCAGCAAGGGAAGCCAGCCGGTTGTCGACACCGCGTTTCTGGCGCTGGCCATGTTGCGCGCCCCGAACGAACTGTGGCGCAAGCTCGATGGCAAAACGCAGCGCCAGGTGATCGCCGCGCTCCAGTCCTCACGCGCGATTCGTCCCTCCTACAGCAATTGGCTGCTCTTCTCGGCGATGATCGAGGCGGCGTTGTCGATGATGGGCGTCTGGTGGGATCCGATGCGCGTCGACTACGCCATGCGCAGCCTCGACTCCTGGTATAAGGGCGACGGCGTCTACGGCGATGGGCCGCCGTTTCACTGGGATTACTACAACAGTTTTGTCATGCACCCCATGCTGCTGAACATCCTGGACACACTCGCGAAGACCAATCCGGCCTGGGATGCGTATCGCCCGGTGATGCTGGAACGCGCGCGCCGCTACGCCGAGATCCAGGAGCGGCTGATCGCGCCCGACGGAAGCTTCCCGCCGATTGGGCGTTCGCTCGCCTATCGTTTCGGCGCCTTTCATCTGCTGGCAGACTTAGCGCTGCGCCGGCAATTGCCTCAGACCATCGCACCCGCCGCGGTTCGCTCGGCGCTCACCGCCGTGATGCGGCGCATGACCGATGCTCCGGGCACCTTCGATGCACAGGGCTGGCTGCAGATTGGCTTCGCGGGGCACCAGCCGGAAATCGCCGAGCCGTACATCTCAACCGGCAGCTGTTATCTGTGCGCCGCCGCCTGGCTGCCGCTGGGCCTTCCTCCGTCGGATCCATTCTGGGCCGACCCGGCGGCGGACTGGACCGCAAAGAAAGCCTGGAGCGGGCAAGAGGTGCGCCCCGACCATGCGCTGGGAGATGAGGCGCACGTCTCGGGGCATTGAGGGTGGACCCGCTGTAAGCTGGAATTTCGGATGGAAATCAATGGTCGGGACGGGCAGATTTGAACTGCCGACCCCTCGCACCCCAAGCGAGTGCTCTACCAGGCTGAGCCACGTCCCGACAACAGCAAGGGTCGATTGCAGTTTATCACCGGCGGCGGCCCGGTTTCCTGCTCCGCCTGGCGCCGCCTGCCGTGCTCTGCGACGCCGCTCCCGCCCCTGCGTTACCCTCCAGAAAGAGGGTTCTGTTTCATGACGCAGACTTCCGCCGAGGTCAACGCCTCCACCCCAGCGAGCCCGCTCTCCAGGGGACGCGCGCCGCTCCCCGCGTACACCGCCATCACTCCGCAGAGCCTCACGGCCTGGGTGGAGGAACGCCTCCAGAGCGTGCAGCAGGCCATCGACCGCGTCAGCGCCGGTGCCACGCGCACTCTCGACGCAACGCTGCGCGCCTACGACGACGCCGTCGCCGAGCTGAGCCTCGCCGGATCGCAGACCGGCCTCATGCACTCCGTCTGCCCGGATAAAACTGTGCGCGACGCGTCCGAAGGTTTGCTGCAGAAGATTTCCCAGGTGGCCGTTGCTATCTCCCTTAACCGCGATGTCTATCAGGCGCTCGCCTCCATCGACGGGTCCGGCGCAGATCCCGCGACAAAGCACTACCTCGACCGCACGCTGCTCCAGTACCGTTTAGCCGGCGTCGATAAAGACGACGCCACCCGCGCCCGCCTGAAAGAGCTGCAGGACAAAGCCACGCTGCTCGGCATCGGCTTTTCGCGCAACGTGCAGGAGGGCGGCAACACTGTCACGGTCGAGAATGCCGCC
Organism: Acidobacteriaceae bacterium; assembly: GCA_035295245.1. Classification (GTDB taxonomy): domain Bacteria; phylum Acidobacteriota; class Terriglobia; order Terriglobales; family Acidobacteriaceae; genus Palsa-343. Next base: position 104 of record DATGJK010000057.1, on the reverse strand, counting down.
GAGCTCGAGGGCCTGCCGCCGGACTACCGCGAAGCCCACAAACCCGGCGCCGACGGAAAAATTACCCTCACCACGGATTTCCCCGACTACCTGCCGGTGATGAC
>DATGJK010000056.1:0-2168 GCA_035295245.1 Acidobacteriaceae bacterium | reverse complement strand
CACCGTCGAAGGCGATGGCCAGACCGTTATCTTCAAGCAGATCGCCGGACTGCTGGCGCGTCGCATCGTTTTCTATCCCAAGGTCGGAGATCGGCTCGATCGCGGCCAGCGCGTGGGCCTCATCAAGTTCGGCTCGCGCGTTGATGTGCTGGTCGATGCCTCCGCCCGCGTCAACGTGAAGATTGGCGACCGCGTGAAAGGCGGAGCCAGCGTGCTCGCGTACCTGCCGCCGCAACGCGAACTGGCTTCCGCCGGCGTCTCTTCCGCCGGCATCTCTTCAGCTAAGAGGGCTGATTAATGGACCAGGTTCCCCCCAGACCGCGGCGCCGCCTCAGCAAGGGAATGTATATTCTCCCGTCGCTGTTCACGACCGCGAACATGGCGCTCGGCTTCTACGCCATCCTGCAGGTGATGCATGCAACCGCCAGTGACTACTGGCATTTGGACAATGCCGCGAAGGCTATTGGTTTCGCTGTGCTGTTCGACGGACTCGATGGCCGCATCGCCCGCATGACCGGCACCAGCAGTGACTTTGGTAAGGAACTCGATTCTCTCGCCGATGTCATCACCTTCGGCGTCGCCCCCGCCATGCTGGCCTGGACGTGGGGATTCAACCTCATGCCCCCGGTGTTGCTCACCGACTGGCACATCAAGCTGACGCAGTTGGGAGCAATTGCCAGCTTCCTCTTTCTAATTGCGGGTGCGAGCCGCCTCGCGCGCTTCAACATCGCCCACAACCCACAGCCGTCGAATCCCGGACGTCCGGGGAAGAAATATTTTGTAGGCATGCCCATCCCCGCCGGAGCGGGCGTGATTGCAGCCGTCGTGCACTTCTCCGCCGGCGATCCTCTCGTGTCGTGGTATACCGCGCTGACCTGGGTCGCCATGGTGACAACTGTTGGCTACCTCATGGTCAGCACGTGGCGTTTTTATAGTTTCAAAGACATCGATTTCCGCTCGCGCCATCCTTTCCGTCTTATCGTTCTTATCGCAGCGCTGTTTGCCGGGATTTTCTTTTTCTCGCGCCGAGTCCTGTTCGCCATCGCGCTGCTTTACATGATCTCCGGCGTTTTCTGGCGCGTGCAGTGGATCTTCCGTCGTCGCAGTGGCTCTCCGCCGCCGCCTTATAAGGAGGCGCAGGCGTCATGAGCGAGCCCGTCAAGACAACGCCCGCACCGCATCCCGCCACAACTCGCGGAAGCCTTTATCGCGCTGCCATCGTCGGCGCCGCCTCGCTTAAAGGAAAAGAAGTTGCCGAGATGCTGAACGAACGCAACTTTCCCGCCGCCGACATCCGTCTGCTCGATGACGACGAGTCGCTCGGCCAGCTCGAAGCCATGGGCGACGAGATTAGCTTCATTCAAAGAGTCCGCGCCGAGCAGTTTGAACACGTGGACTTCACGTTCTTCGCCTCTGACGAAGCGAGCACGCGAAAGAGCTGGAAGGATGCGCGCGACGCCGGCAGCGCCATCATCGATCTCTCGGCAGCTCTCGAAAATGAGCCTGGAGCCAGCGTTCGCTCTCTGTGGATCGAGCGCGAACGCGGACAAGTCGCGCCTCCTGAACTGCAGCCCGGACCGTGTGTCACGGCGCACCCTGTGGCGGTGGCGATCGCGCTCCTCCTGTTGCGGGCGAAAAGGACCGGCACGATTGCTCGCGCTGTGGCCACGATCTTCGAACCGGCCTCCGAGCACGGACAGCGCGGCATGGATGAACTGCACCAGCAGACTGTCAACCTGCTTTCGTTCCAGCCTCTGCCCAAAGACGTCTACGACACGCAGGTCGCCTTCAACATGGTCGCGCGCTACGGGCAGAAGTCGCAGCCGGCGCTCGATTCGGTCGAAGCCCGCGTGCTCCGTCACTATCAGAAGATTGCCGGTGACAGTGCTCCCCAGCCTTCCCTCCTTCTGCTGCAGGCTCCGATTTTTCATGGCCATGCGCTCGCCCTATACGTAGAGATGGAGAGCCCCGTCGACCTGTCCGCGTTGTCGCACACGCTTGTGGGAGATCATGTGGTCATCCCCGGTGCAGACGAAGATTCGCCAAGCAACGTCAGTTCCGCTGGACAAGGCGACATTCTGCTCTCGCTGAAGAGCGATCCGGCACAGCCGAACGGCGTCTGGCTCTGGGCCGCCGCCGACAATCTCCGCATCTCCGCCCTCACCGCG
>DATGJK010000055.1:0-3096 GCA_035295245.1 Acidobacteriaceae bacterium | reverse complement strand
GGAGGAATTTCCGCCGGCGATCACCTGGGCCACGGTGTCGAAATAGCCGGTGCCCACGAAGCGCTGGTGCTTCACCGCTTCGTAGCCATACTGCTGCTCGCGGCTGAACTCCTTTTCCTGCAGGCGAGCGTAAGCTGCCATGCCGTGCTCGCGATAGCCGCGCGCCAGCTCGAACATGCTGAGGTTCAGGGCATGGAAGCCGGCCAGGGTGACGAACTGGAATTTGTAACCCATGGCGGCCAGCTCGCGCTGGAAGCGGGCGATGGTGACATCGTCCAGCTTCTTCTTCCAGTTGAACGAGGGCGAGCAGTTATATGCCAGCATTTTGCCGGGGAACTCGCCGAGGACGGCTTCGGCGAAGATGCGGGCTTCCTGCAGACTGGGCTCCGAAGTCTCGCACCAGATTAAGTCGGCGTATGGAGCATAAGCGCGGGCGCGGGCGATGGCGGAATGCAGGCCGCCGCGAATGCGGAAGAAGCCCTCGGAGGTGCGCTCGCCGGTGCAGAATTCGCGGTCGCGAGCGTCAATGTCGCTGGTCAGCAGATTGGCCGCGTTGGCATCGGTGCGCGCCATGATCAGCGTGGGCACATCCAAAGCGTCAGCCGCCAACCGGGCAGCCACCAGCTTCTGGATGGCTTCCGGGGTGGAAACCAGTACTTTGCCCCCCAGGTGGCCGCATTTCTTTGCGGAGGAGAGCTGGTCCTCGAAGTGCACGCAGGCCGCGCCCGCCTCGATCATCGCCTTCATCAGCTCGAAGGCATTGAGAGTGCCGCCGAAGCCGGCCTCGGCATCGGCGACGAGGGGAGCAAACCAGTACACGTCGCTCTTGCCTTCGGCGTGATGCACCTGGTCGGCGCGCAGCAGGGCCTTGTTAATGCGCCCCACCAAGCTGGGCACGCTGTTTACCGGATAAAGACTCTGGTCGGGATACATCTGCCCGGCATCGTTGGCGTCGGCCGCGACCTGCCAGCCGCTCACGTAGATGGCCTTCAGGCCGGCCCGCACCTGCTGGATGGCCTGGTTGCCGGTCATGGCGCCTAAAGCGGCCACGTAGTTTTCCGATTGCAGCAGCTCCCACAGGCGCTCGGCGCCCATGCGGGCCAGGGTGTGGTCGATTTTGATCGAGCCGCGGACACGTTCTACGTCCGCGACCGTGTAGGGGCGGGTCACCCCCTGCCAGCGCTTGCCGGCCCATTCTGTCTTGTTGTTTTCGGCCTTGCCGTTCTTAGCCACGTCGTTCTTCCTTTCCTCGCGCACTGCGGGGAACTGCAGGGTGACAAACTAAACGGGATTAAATTCCGAGTTGCGGATCATGGCTTCCGCGATGCGACGCGCCTCGCGGAAAGTTTCCTCCGTGCCGATATCGGCGCGCGCCGGATTAGCCACGATCTTTTCCACCTCTTCGTCAAACAGCCGGGTAATGAGTTCGGGGGTGTGGACCACCGGATTGCCGGCTTCATCCATGATGTCCAGAGCTTCGCTGTGCCGCATGCGCTGCACGATCATCAGGCGGTAAATGCGGTCGGTGGCCAGGTCTTCCATGTAGCCATCCAGCAAGCTGGCGCCTTTGCCGTTGAGCACGCCGTTGCGATAACGGATCACGGTACGCACGGCCGCGCGGGTGCCGGCCAGAGTCCTGGCGCCGACGCCGCGAGGCACAGCCCGGAGATCGGGATAACGGTTGAAACGGCCGTCGCGCAGCATGCCCGCGCGGCACAACTCGTCGCGGGTCAAGTCGCGCGAGGGCAGCTTGTGCATCTGGTTGGGATAGGGGAACTGATCCACTGCGATCTGATTTTGATCGGGATGCCCGGTCCAGGCGCCGTCCATCAGGCAGTTGGCTTCATTCTTCTTGTCCTTCTCCAGAGAGGCCAAGGCACGCGCGTTGAGTTCGGCATCTTCGCGGCTGGGATAGAGCGCGGTCATGCCGCCAATGGCGAGCGCGCCACGGCGATGGCAGATCTCAGGCATTAATTCGCGCACGCGCTGGAAGAAGGGCACGTCGTGCGGAATGGTGTTACGGTCGGGCAGTATCCACTCCGGATCGCACAAATTGAAGTGAATGAGGCTGGCCATGTAGTCCCAGCGGCCGAGGTTCAAGCCCACGATGTGCTCGCGCAGGTTGAAGAGAAACTCTTCCATCTGAAAGGCAAGGGGATGCGACTCCACCAGCGCCATGCACTTGATGTAATCGGGCGGAAGACCGCGAGCCGCGGCCAGCGCCTGCAACAGATCGCGCCACCACAAGGCCTCGTCGGCCGATTCAGATTTGGGAATGTAAATGGACAAGGGATGCCGCAGTTGAGCCGGATCCATCCCGAAAAAGACGCGCGCCACGTCGAACAGGGACGCCGAAGTCAGTTCCTCGCCGAACAGGCCGCCCTGGCTGATATGGAGGCCGCGCGGCCGCACCCAGATGACGGTCTTGGCCGGCTTGATGCCCACCACCTGGTTGCGTTTCTTGTCGAAGTAAGTCAGGGTGCCGTGCAGCGCCTGCAGAATGTTTTCCACGCCAATGCGCTGGCTCTCCCACTCGTTGACCGTGGAATCCTCCAGGTCAAGCATCACTCCGGGAGCGCCGGAGTTCAGCATTTTGACCACCAGTTCGGCATCATCGGCCGGTCCGGTCATCTGGTTGCGCTGATCGGCGCACCATTCGGGAAGCTCGATTTTCCAATCTCCCTGCGTAGCCGGGGAGGGGGGCAGATGCTGGGGACGAGCCCCGTTATGAGCTTGCGTCAGAACCCGATAACGTTTTTCAATCAGCTCCTGCTGGCGCGGCGTAAAGCGGCGATGCAGGGGCAAAAGGAAGTCGAGGAAGCCCGAGGGAAGGTCCCGCTGAGCGGCCTTATCCGGTGCGCAGTTGAGCTGGAAACCGGCTGATTGCCGGGTATTGACCGACGAGAGTGCCATCCATCCTCCTGGGTTCAGCGGCTGTCCTGACGGCGGCTGGTACCACAGAGCCCACGTCCCACATGGATGCGGATTCTGGAGCACGCCGCGCAGGCGGTCAAACTGAATGTTTTTATCGCACTGATAAAGAACTTTAATCAGCCGGTTTCGGCCGGGTCGGGGCGCGCGACGGCGTACTTAGAA
>DATGJK010000054.1:0-15047 GCA_035295245.1 Acidobacteriaceae bacterium | reverse complement strand
ATGGCTCACTGGGGCGCGGCGATGACGTACTACCACCAGCTGTGGGATCCGCCGCTTTCCGAGGCAACGATTCCCCTTGCGCAGCGGGAGATTGAGATCGCGCAGAGTACTGCGGGCAGTTCCACGCGCGAGCGGCAATTTATCACGGCCCTCGCTGTGGTTTTTCAGGATGCGCAAACCACTTCGTACACGATGCGGGCCCAGAGATACGAGACGGCGATGCGCGAGCTGGCACGCAAATATCCCAACGATCCGGAATCGCAGACCTTCTATGCTCTGGCGCTGCTTGCGAATGCCGATCCTGCTGACAAAAACCACAGCCGCCAAAAGCAGGCGCTCGCCGTGCTGGAGCCGCTCTATCGGAAGTATCCGCAACACCCGGGGATCGCTCATTACATCATCCACGCTTCGGACAACGCGGAGCTGGCGTCGCAGGGCCTACCCGCTGCGAGGGCTTATGCGAGCATCGCGCCGGCGGCGCCGCATGCGCTGCACATGCCTTCTCATATCTTCACGCGGCTGGGGTTGTGGGACGATTCCATCGCTTCCAATCTTGCTGCGCGCGAGGCCGCGCACCGCCAGGGGGATATCGGCGAAGAACTGCATGCCATGGACTACCTTGTTTATGCCTATCTGCAAGCTGGACGCTACGACGAGGCGGGTACGGTGATTCAGCAGCTGGGAAGCATGCCGGGACTCGACCGAGGCAATTTCAAAGTCGGCTATGCCGCTACGGCAATGCCGATTCGTTTCGCAGTGGAGCGAGAGCGGTGGGCGGATGCGGCCGGTATTTCATTGCCGCAGGGTGCACCGCCGCACGTGGCCGCCCTGGCAGTCTGGGCTCGCGGGCTGGGTTTGGCCCGCACCGGGAAGCTTCACGAAGCTCAGGCGGAGGCAGAGCAGCTCGAGCATCTTCAACAGGAGCTGGCCGGTCTGCACGCGACGTATTGGTCCGTGCAGACGGAGATTCTCAGGAACGAAGTGCTGGCGTGGATCGCTGAGGCCGACGGGGACAGTCATGGTGCAGCAGCGCTGCTGCGCGCATGCGCAGACCAGGAAGACGGCGTGGAGAAACTGCCCGTCACCCCCGGTCCTGTTCTTCCGGCTCGCGAGCAGCTCGGGTGGCTTCTGCTGGAACAGCACGAACCGGCTATGGCTCTGAAGGAATTCCGCAGCGCGATTGCGAATGCTCCGGGACGGCGGGGAGCGGTCCGGGGAGAATCGCTAGCCCTGCAGCAGCTTCCGCCGGGCCACGGGCGGCGGCGATGAAAGATCCGTGAAGCGAACGGACAGGACCAGGGTTACTGCAATCCTGTTTGCCTGAGAAGCTCCTGGAAGCGCGCGTCGGAGCGGTAGCGATCAAAAAGCGGGTCGACCGCGAGGTAGCCCATCCAGACAGCGTGCCCGTCATGGGCGGCCTGCAGCCATCGGAACGTGTCATCCTCGCGGTTGAGCGCGGCGTATATCTGAGCGAGGCCGTAGGGCGATACATAACGCTGCTTCGCTGTCGCTTCCAGCTGGTGGGCAATGCGCAGCACTTCGCTGTCATGGCCGGAGGCGGCCAGCGCCACCGCCACCTGCGCCGTATACAGCGGATTGTCTCCGGACAAAGTCGCCGCCTTCTTCAATTCACTCAGCGCTTCCCTGTGCAGGCCTGCCTGCAGGTAGTCCTCTCCGAGGACAAGGTGGGCAGCGGCAAAGTTCGGGTCCAGATCAACGGACTCGCGATTGGTCTGGATGGCGGCGGGATAGTTGCGCGCCAGGTAGTAGCGGAGACCGAGCCAGGTGCTGATCATCAGGTTCAGAGGATCGAGTTCCAGCGCACGATTGGCTTCGGCAACGGCTTCGCTGTGGCGGCCGTGGATGGAGAGGTAGTCTGCGTACCAGTGGTGGGCGTTGGCGTAGCGAGGGTCCAGCTGGAGAGCGCGCCGGAACTCGGCGTCCGCTTCAGCCCACTGCCAGCGATGGCTGAGGACCAGGCCGAGGGAGGCATGGGCTTCCGCCGATTGCGGGTCGAGGTCGACGGCCTTGCGCGCCGCCATCAGAGCTTTCGGAAGCGCGTCCGCGGGGTCTTTATATCCATGCCACGCCAGCCCGCTGTTGCAGTCGGCCAGCCCGGACCAGGCGGCAGCATAGGTAGGATCCGCGTCGATCGCCTGCTGGAAATACTGCTCCGCTCTGGCGATGCCATCGCCGGTTCGCCGGTTCCAGTAGTAGCGGCCCTTTAGATAAGCTACGTAGGCCTCGGGTGCGACCTGCCGCGACCTGGCGAGGCGGGTCTTCTGCTCTTCCGTGAGGGCGATGTGGATATGGCCTGCGACGCTGGCGGCCACTGAGTCCTGCACGGCGAGAACGTCTTTGATGTCGCGGTCGTAATCCTCGGTCCAGAGGTCGGTCTGGTTCCTGGCATCGATGAGCTGAACCGTGATGCGCATGCGATCGGACCAGCGGCGAACGCTGCCCTGCACGAGATAGTCGGCGTTCAGTTCCCTGCCGATTTCTTTCGCCGTCAGCCTGCTGCCTTTGTATTTCGCAATGGAGCTGCGGGCGATGACGGTGAGCCGATCGGGATTGAGCTTGCCGATCTGCGCGATCATCTCTTCCGTCAGCCCGTCGCTGAAGAAATCCTGGGCAGGATCTCCGCTGAGATTGTCGAAGGGCAGGACCGCGAGGACGGCCCTGCGGTCGGAGGCCGGAGGCGGGGTTGAAGTGCTTCGCGAGCGCCATACTGCGGTGACGGCCACGGCGAGTCCGACGGCCAGCACAGCCACCATGATGAAGAGCGCACGAGCGCGCCGATCTCCGGGAGCCTCGTCTGCGTCCGGTATCGGAGGGGTGGTCCGCTCGCCGGATGCGGCCGGCGAGACTTCGTCCGGCTGGGCGTGGCTCTGCGCGCTGGCGGCGCCGGAGAGGTCCGCGGAGTTCTCAGCAACCGGCGCGATGAAACGGTAGCCGCGCCCGGTGACAGTCTGGATGAAGCGCGGAGTTTCGGGGTCGTCTTTCAGCGCCTGACGAATTTTGCGGATGGCGCCGCGGATGCTGTTGTCGCTATCGAAGAAGAGGTCATTGCCCCAGACGCGGGAAACGATTTCGTCACGGGTGACGATCTCGCCCGGATGCTCGAGGAGGAGAAGCAGGATTTCGAGCGGGATACGCTCCAGCTTGAGCACGCGGTTGCCACGGCGGAGCCGACGCGGCCGAAGATCCAGCTCGTAGTCTTCGCCGAACGCGATCGACTGCTGCAGCGAGGTGGGCGGCGGGCTCATGGCAATGCCGGCAGAAAGTTGAATGATTCTACACCTCCTGCATAACTAAGCCGTAAGTACGTTGGTTGGCTGAAGTTAGCGCGACACAAACCAACACATTCCAACACATGCCGCGCTATAGACAACAGATCCCCCGCTGCCAATGATGGGCGCTCACTCAAACTGCCGGAAACCGGAGGGAGCGCACGTGAAACGAATGCTGGCTGGATTAGCGGGAACGATGCCCAGAAGTTTTTCAGTGTGCATGCTGACGCTGCTCGCCTTATCTGGGATCGCGAGGGCTGATGCCGTTCTGGACTGGAATGCGATCGCGGTGGATACCGCCGTCGCCAACAAGCAGAATCCCTTCGCCCAGGGGAGAACCGGGGCGATTGTCCAGCTGGCTGTGTTCGAGGCGGTCAACAGCATTACGCACGAATACGATCCGTATCTCGGGACGGTGAAAGCGCCGCGGGGCACCTCGGCTGAGGCGGCAGCGGTGGAGGCAGCCTACAAGGTGCTGAGCACGTACTTCCCGGCGAGCCTGACGGCTCTGAACGCGGAGCGGAGCGCCTCGCTGGCAGCAATCGCAGACGGACAGGGCAAGACGGACGGCATTGCGGCGGGGGATGCAGCGGCTGCGGACATGCTCCAGCTGCGAGCCAGTGACGGCAGCTCTCCGGGGCAGTTTAAGGTGCCCGGCCCGGCGGTTCCCGGTGACTGGCAGGCGACAGCCAGTTGTCCCATTGTGGGTGGCGTGGCCCAGGGAATCGCGTTTAACTGGCAATTCGTGGTTCCGTTTGGCATCGAGAAGGCCAGCGATTATCTGCTCGGTCCGCCGCCCGCGCTTACGAGCGAGGCCTATGCCAGGGCCTACAACGAGGTGATGCGAGTGGGAGCGGCCAACAGCACGGAGCGGCCTCAGGATCGCGCGAACGTTGCCTTGTTCTTCGCGGCCACGTCGCCCACACAGGCGTTGAACCAGGCTGCTCGCCAGGTTGCAATGGAGCGGGGAGGGTCGCTGACTCAAAATGCCCGCGCGCTGGCTCTGATGAACATGGCGATCAACGACTCGCTGGTGGCGTCGTTCCTGAACAAGTATCACTACAACTTCTGGAGGCCGGAAACGGCGATCCATGGAGGGAATGCGGACGGCAACCGGAAGATCGAGGGAGATGCCTCGTGGACGCCATTCATTGTGACTCCGTGCTTTCCGAGTTATCCCTCGAACCACGGGAGCGCGGCGAACGCAGCCGCAGAAGTGCTGCGACGCATTTATGGCGAAGCGGGGCATGCGATGACGCTGACGAATACGACCGTGCCCACCATCGTGCTGCATTACAGCTCGTTCCGGGAGATCTGCGCGGACATCTCAGACGCGCGCGTGTATGGCGGGATACACTTCCGCACCGACCAGGAGGCAGGCGCGGATTTGGGGAGGGCGGTCGGCGCGGCGGTCTACAGGAACAATCTGCGCCGCACGAATCGCGCAGGCGATGACGATGACTGGCGCGATGAGGATGACCGATGAGAGGACGGGCCTAAGTCCAGTCTTCGCAGTCGGAAGCAGCGGGGCTGGTGGGCGACGAATCATCGCGGCTGCGGGGTGGGGCAGCGGTCCAGTGATCGATGTTCAGCTCGTCATCAGGAGCTGCATGTCTCATTTCATCTGCGGATGCGGAGGTTCGGTGGGTGGATGAGGGCTGGGACATCTCAGCCCCGGTACGCAGAAGGACAATTCCCTTTACAACGCGCATTCGACACCCCGTAGAGAAAGATTGGGTGGGTTCCAGGTGTAGCCGCGGTCTTCTTGTACCCTTTCGAAGTTCAGATGCCGGGTGGCGCGATTTGGCGTTGTGGAAGCTGACCGATTCCTCTTTTTATCGGGACTGCGGCAAGTTGGTGGAACAGCGTAGTTTATCGACCGGTCTCCAGCGTATTTTGGGGCTGGTGAACATTCATCTTTGCTTCCGCACCTGCCAATGAGGGCAGATGCGGGAAGCGGGTTCGCCGTCCGGGGATGGCAGGTGAGCGTTATTCACCCGTCGGGTCGTGGGAATGCGCCGCTGAGGCGGATTCCTGCGTGACCGTGGCGACGGGCTGGAGCGCGACCTGGCAGTACTGCTCAGCATAGCCGCTGCGCAGGAAGCCGTGTCCGCAGAAACGGTGCGTGACGCGGTAGCCGTGCTGCTGGGCATACGGGATGATGCTGAAGTCGTCGTTCAGGGGAATTTTGTTCAGCGTGGCCAGGTCAGGCTTGACCCAGTCTTCGCTGACGTCGGCGTCATGATCGCTCCAGTTCCATCCGCCGAAGATGATGACGTCGGGATGGGTGGCGATGGCGGAGGGAGCGCGCGCGTCGATGCGGGGCTTCTGGCTCCATGTCCACCAGGTAGTCGGCTGGTTGAAATAGAGCGGATGGTGGAACCATCCGGTGACGCCGATGGAGTGATAGCCGAATCCGGCGATGCGCTTGCCGGGGCCGAGGGTCCTTAGCCAGGAGGCCATGGCGTGATCGCCGGCGTAGGGCTGATGCATGTCGCTCCAGAGAGCGTGGCCGGTCCACTGCAGCTGATTGAGGCATGCGAGCACGAGAGCGGCGAGGGTGGCGCGCCGCAGCCAGAGAACGTTGCGGCTGCGATTGCGCTGGGTTGCGGGCCAGGTGAGCCAGAGGCAGGCGACCAGGGTTTCCCAGAGCATGCCGGCGTGGCGCGGCGCGAGGTACATGCGGCTGAACACCAGAATCATGACGAGCCAGGGGATGAGGCCGATCCACCCGATCTGAATCGGGTCGCGAGTTTGGCCGCGCGGACGATGCCAGACGATAGCCTGCGCGATGACAAGACCGCATACGAGCAATCCGAAGATTCCGAAGTTGGTGATGGGGAAGGTGAACAGGCCGAGGATGCGGGCGATCTTGCGCCAGAAGGCCTCTCCCTTGGAGGGCTGGAAGGGGTGGATCTGGTGCATGGGCAGTTCGCCGGGACGGGTGTAGTCGTGCGTCTGGAGATCAATCAGTTCCTGCTTTGCCTGATGGTCGCCGAACTTTGCCCAGACTTTGAAGGTGACCATCTGAAGATGGCGGCCGGCGGGGAAGTCCACATCGGCGGGAGGCGCGGCGGTGGCGACGGCGAAGAGCCAGAAGAAGCAGAGGATGCCGAGGGGGAGCGCGATGCGGGCCGGGAGGCCGCGCTGCGACTGGCGGCGCGCGAGGATTCCGGCAACGATTGCGAATCCAAAGGAGACGACAAAGCCGTGCAGCGAGATGTTGGCGATGAGACCGAGGAGGACGGCAACGCCGATGAGGTTTTTCCGGGTGAACTGCTGCTGGGAGCCGCGCCGCAGAATGGCGGCGACGGCAAAGGCCATGACGGCGTAGAGCACGTAGCTGCGCGCGACTACGGAATCCTGATACGCCAGCCAGAAGCCGAGCGGCAGCAGCGCGCGCAGGATGAGCGGAAACGGCGAGTAGCGCAGGAGAACGTAAATGCCGGCGGCGGCGACGATGCCGGATGCCCAGTGCATTCCGGCAATGCCGAGGTGGAGGCGCGTGAGGACCCAGAGGAAGCTGTGCCACAGGCCGGGGGAGCCCTCGTAGCGGATCTCATGAAACATGAGGTGCCACCAGCCGTTGTCGCGGGCCATGAGATAGGCCTGGGTTTCGTCGGCCCAGGGCTCGTGCCAGGCGATGCCGACAGCGACGACGAGCGAGTAAGCGGCGAGGATGAGGCTCTCGACCCAGGTCCAGGGACGAGGCAAAACGCCCGGGCGACCGGATGGGCGGGGCGGCGTCTCAACAAGAACCGGGCCGGGAGCCGGAGCCGGCTGCGGCAGCCAGTCCACGAGGCGGGTGGGGCCGGTGCCGGTGCGGCGCAACTCGCCTTTAGCGGCGACGCTGATTTTTTCTTCCTCAGCGACGCGCTGCATCTGGAGCGTGTCGACGATGCCGGCGCGCCGAACCTGCGCGATCATCGATTCCCAAACAGGATCCTGAGCTGAATGACGATGGACGTTGTGTTTTCTGCGTTTATGAAACCGAATCAAGCAATCGTTCCCCTGGACAAAAAATGAAGGTTCAAGAAACCCACTTGAGAAGCCGGATCACGCCCACAGGGGCGGGTCCGGACCAGTCAAAAATTTGACCGCGTGGCCGGGTCTGCTCGCGGCGGCTTGTGGAGTCGCGGTAGATCTGCACGAGCGTTTGTTCGCAGGTGAGGCTGGGGCGCCATCCGAGGCGCTCACGAATTTTCGATGTATCGAAGAAGAAGTCGTCGGCAATCATGCGGGATTCGTAGGGCGTAAGAGAAGAGAGTCCCAGCATGGAAGCGAGACGCAGAGCGAAGCGCGCGGGCTTCGGCGGGAGAGCGCGGATGACCGATCCGGTACCGGCGGCATCGATGACCGCCTGCCAGAGCTCGCGCAGGGTTTTTACGCCGGGATTGCCAATATGCAGGATGCCGCTGAAGCCGGGACGCAGGGCCGCGATGCAGGCGCGGACCAGGTCTTCCGCGAAGACGATCTGGCAGCGGTTGGCTGCATCGCCGATGGTCCAAAGAGTTTTGCCGGCGTGGATGAAGTCGAGGATGATGGCGAGGAGGCCGCGAGGAGCGCGGTCCACGATAGCGGGGCTGCGCAGGATGACGGTCTCGACGGAACCGGAGAAGCTGCACAGCTCGTGTTCGGCGGCGAGCTTGGATTCGCCGTAAAGATCGACGGGGCTGGGCGGATCGTCTTCGCGGATGGCGCGGCCCGGCTTGCCGCCCCATAGGCAGCTGCTGGAGATATGGACGAGCTTCGGCACACCGGATTGCGCGCAGGTTTTGGCGATCATGCGGGTGGCGTTGACGTTCGTGGTCCAGAGATCGTCTTCGCTGTACGAACCGCGGGGCACGACAGCGGCGCAGTGGAAGACGGCGTCGTAGCGGGCGCGGCGAAAGACCGAATTGAGAAACCATGGGTCGCGCACATCGCCGGTGATGCGGGTGAGGTGCGGGTGGCGGTAAGGGTCCGGCGCGAGGTCCAGACTGGTGACGTGATGCCGATGGCGCAGCAGATGGCGCTTAAGGATTCCGCCAAAGAATCCGGCGCCGCCGGTTACCAGCACATGGGGCATCAGGGGTGTTGATCCTTGACTGAATTGGACTTGCCTCTAACGATCCCCGGCCGCAACGAGGCAGGCGCCCCGGCACGAGAAACCTCTGGCATTAAGATGGCCGGCGCAGCGAGGCGGATGCTCCCCGGAAGGCGGCTAAGAGGCGGCGAACCAAAAAAGCGGTGAGTAAAAAATGCAGCCTGCAAAAAGGGCTCATGAAAGGCGACTCAGCGGCCGGGGGAGTGGCGATGATAGTCGCCGCTCTTGCCACCGGTTTTGCGCTCGAGCTGCAGGTCGCGGATAACGATTGATTTATCGACCGCCTTGCACATGTCGTAGACGGTGAGCGCGGCGACGGAAGCGGCGGTGAGGGCTTCCATTTCGACTCCGGTGGGTGCGGTTGTCACGGCGGTGGCGCGGATGGCAATGCCCTGCTCTGTTACATCGATGTGAATATCGACATGACTGAGTGGCAGAGGGTGGCACATCGGGATGAGCTCCGACGTGCGTTTGGCAGCCTGAATGCCGGCGATGCGGGCGACTTCCAGCGGATTGCCTTTGGGATTGTGCGGCAGAGCGGCGAGGGCTTCGGCGGAGAGCGCGACGAAGACGGAGGCCTCCGCTTCGCGGCGGGTGGCGGATTTGCCGCTGATGTCGACCATGCGGGCGTCGCCGGCTTCGTCGAAATGGGATAGCTTGGCCATCCTCAACAGAGTATCGCGCTGGCGTGCAATGGCACGAGGCGCGGGTTCGATGTGGTAGCTTTTGTGGGTTGCGGAAGACGAACTGCCGAGAATATGAATGGCGCATGATCTGGTTTTCGTTTTTGCATTGGAGCGAGGAATGATGAGAGCAGCGGCTCGCGGTTTTCTGTGTGCAGTGGTGGTGGCGGGGGTGAGCGCGGCGGCCGGCGCGCAGCAATCGTCCGGGTCGAGAGCGGCCGCGCATGAGAATCCCAATTGGTGGAAGAACGCGGTGGTCTACGAGATCTATCCGCGCAGCTTCCAGGATTCGAACGGCGATGGCGTCGGCGATCTGAACGGGATTACGTCGCGGCTGGATTATTTGCAGAAGCTGGGCGTGGACGCGATCTGGCTGACGCCGATTTATCCCTCGCCGCAGGTGGATTTCGGCTACGACATCGCGGACTACGAGGCGATCGATCCGCAGTATGGCACGCTGGCCGACTTCGACCGGCTGGTGGCGGAGGCGCACAGGCGGCACATCGGCATCATTATGGACCTGGTGCTGAACCATACCTCGGACCAGCATCCGTGGTTTAAGGAGTCGGCCAGCTCGCGGAACAATCCGAAGGCGGACTGGTACGTGTGGCACGATCCGAAGATGGTGAACGGCAAGCCGCAGCCGCCGAACAACTGGGAGTCGGTATTCGGGCACTCGGCGTGGCAGTGGGATCCGGCGCGGAAGCAGTACTACTACCACCGCTTCTATATCCAGCAGCCGGATCTGAACTGGAGCAATCCGCAGGTGCGGAAGGCGATGTATGACGTGGAGCGCTTCTGGATCCAGCGTGGGGTGGTGGGATTCCGGCTGGACGCGATCACGTCGCTGTTTGAGGATCCGCAGTTCCGCGATGAGGAGTATGAGCGCGGGCCGGACGGCAAGCCGCTGATCAACGCGTATGGCGATCCGGTGGTGAATACGAACCTGACGGACGATCTGCCGCAGGTGCACGATGTGATCCGCGAATTGCGGCAGGTGGCGGACCAGACGAAGGGGCGCAAGGTGATCCTGATCGGCGAGACGTATCTGCGCGCGATCGACGATCTGCGCAAGTGGTACGGCGCGAACAACGACGAACTGGACCTGCCGATGGATATGCAGGTGGGCTTCCCGCCGGCGAGGAACAACACGCTGGATACGGAACGCTTCCGCGCGCGGATCAATGAGGCGGAGACGGAACTGGGCGGGAGAATGCCGCTGATCGTCTTCGACAACCATGACAATCCGCGGTGGGACCGCTACGTCACGGACGATCATCGCGAGGATGTGGGGCGGGTGATTGCGACGCTGCTCTTCGCGACGCGCGACACGGCGATGATGTACTACGGCGACGAGATTGGAATGAAGACGACTCCGCCGACGCGCAAGGAGGATGTGAAGGATCCGATTGGCATTACCGGTTGGCCGAAGGAGAAGGGCCGCGACGGCGAGCGCACGCCGATGCAGTGGGACGGGGGCAAGGACGCGGGCTTCTCGACGGCGGCGAAGACCTGGCTGCCGATTCCGGCGACGTATACGCAGGTGAATGTGGCGGAGGAGGAGAAGCAGGCGGATTCGCTGCTGGCGTGGTACCGGAAACTGATCGCGCTGAAGAAGACGGATCCGGCGCTGCACGGCGGCGAGGAGACCATGCTGAACCCGACGGATGCGCACGTGCTGAGCTGGCTGCGCAAGGGCCCGAATGGGGAGGCGGTGGTGGTGGCCGTGAATATGACGGCGCAGCCGCAGACGGCGAGCTTCGATTTGAAGAAGGAAGGCATGACGCGCTTCCACGTGAAGACGCTGCTGAAGACGCCGGGGGCGCAGGAGCCGCTGTCGCTGGATCTGGTGCAGCTGGGGGCGTATGGGGTCTGGGTGGGGAAGGTGGAGTGAGGGGCTTATTGCGGGCTGCTTCTGCGAAGGATGAAAGTGTCGACCATCGGTACGATCGACGTGGGGAGGTGCCCGTCATCGATGCAGATGCTGACGTGAAGATAGTCAGGACGATTCTCAAGTAGTTGTACTTCGACCTGATAGTTGCCCGATTCAGTTACGACTTCGTAGTTGTGAACTGAGTGGAGCTCGGCGATGAGGCTGTCGACGGGCTTCGCCGCCCAGCGCTGCTTCTCGGTTTCGAGGAGCTGCTGCATTTCATCGCGATTCCTCATTCACCTGCCTCACTTTAGGATTTGGCTCTTCCCGCCACGGGCAGTGGCGGCAGCCGGAGCCGCAGCAATAGCCGCGCTTGCGGTGGTAGGCCTCGGTGAAAACGACATACGGGCCTTCGCGGTAGAAGTCCTCGCCTTCGATGAGGGGCTGAAATTCTGTGCTGCGCGGGTCAGGCAAGGGCGCCGCCTTCCGCGAGTTCCGGTTCGAAACTGAAAGCACGGGCGACGGGCAGTTCGACGACGGCCGGCGCGGGCGCTGCTTCGGGCAGCGGCAGGGTGACGGTGTTGCCGGCGATGGAGGCGGGGCGCTCGCCAGGGATGATGATGCCGACGAGGTTCATGGGGTCGGCGGCGGCGAGGGTGAGGGGCGGCATGTTGGCCAGGGTGCGGCTGCGGGTGGCGCGGAGCGAGTCGGCGGCCGCGGGCAGGGCGAACTGCTCGCCTCCGAATCCAGAGACGAAGCGGCCGCCGCGAATGACGCCGCGGGCTTCGAGGCGGCGGAACATGCCGACCAGTTCACGCCAGGGAGGGACCGTGGTTTCGCGGGCAAGTGCATCGCGCAGGACGACTCCGTAACGACGCAGCAGCATGTGGCAGGCGGACTCGATCTGCGCGTCGCGACGGACAGCGGCTTCGCCGGGAGTTTCTGATGCGGGCTGGGCGGCGGCGATCATGGCCCAGCGTCCGGCGGCGTTACGGGTGGCGGATTTGGGGCGGATTCCGGCGGGTGCGGCGAAGGCGCGCTTGCGTCGCGGGTCGATGAGGATGCGCAGGCTGTCGAATCCATCGGCAGTGACGAGGCCGGCGGCGACCAGTTCCCAGAGCGCGCGATGCACGTCTTCCGCGGGTGCGGCGCAGATGCGGATGAGGTCGCCGGCGAAGATGGCTCCGCGGTCGCCGAGAATGGAGCGGACCCGGTTGGCGAGATCGCTGAGACAGGCGGTGAGGTTGGCTTCGGGGATTTGCCGCTGCGACAGGCACAAATCCATCCAGAGCGCCTCTTCGCGCAGGAAAAACGTAACCGGGGCCATGCTGGTGGGAACGACGCGGCGCGGGCCACCGCTGGCGACATCGGCAAACGCCGGATGCGGGGAGATGCGGCCCCAGCCGACGGCTCCGGAGAGGCAGAGGGCATCGAGCCAGCGCGGATCGTAACCGGCGACGCGCTGCGGCAGGATGGAGCGCTCCCACTCGGCGGCGGGGGCTTCGAATCCTTCGAGGCCGCGGAGCGCTTCGAGCAGACCCTGTTCGCCGGTGAGCTGTCGCTGGTCGCCGAGGTGCTGCCAGTCGAGCAGCCAGCGCATGTAGACGGCGGGGGAGACGGGCTCGATTTGCTGGCGGAGAGTGTGGAGGGTGCGCTTGTGGATACGCTGCAGGATGCGGCGCTCGCACCATTCGATGTAGTGGTCGGGAATTTCCTCAGGGGCTAAAGCCCCGTTCTCGTTTGGCCCCTCAATGGCACGGCTGAAGCCGTGCCCTTTCAAGCCGGTGGGATCGGCGGCGGGTTTGCCTTCGAAGACGCCGCGGAGGATGACGCCGGTGGATTCGAGGTGGAGCATTTGCGGCCAGATTTGGGCGGCGGAGAGGCCGAGGCGGGCGGCGAGGCCGGCGGAGGTGACCGGGCCGAGGATTTGTAACCAGCCCTGAAGAGTTTTCCTCAGGATTTCCTCAGCGGTGCACATCTTTTCAACTAAATCGCTGTACTGCGTGTCAAACTGCGCCATTGGCCAGATTTGACGCAGCCAGGACGCGCGCTCTGTCGCGGAGATATACACACGGCCGCTGTTACGAATGGTGATAATCCGGCGGTCGCGCTCGAGGCGGGCAGCGAAGACGGGCCAGTCGCGGGCACGCGGGTCGTCAAAAAACTCGGCCGGTATGACCACAAGGGCGCAGAGCAGGTCGTGGAGTTCGTGCTCGTCGCGGATGTCGGGCCATATCTGGTCGCGAACTTCGGCGATGGCCTCGGGGGAGAGGCGTCCGGCTTCGCCGAGCATGGAGTCGGGGAGGACCCCACGCATCTGGACGGCGCGGGCACGGCGCTCTTCGAGTCCGGCATCGTCGAGGAAGGCGTAGGGATTGGCATTGAGCAGTTCGTGGGCGAAGGCAGAGGGCGTGGTGGTGTCGACAGCGACGCAGCGGATGCGGCCGTCGTGCATGGCGGCGAGCACCTGCTTCAGGCCGTCGAGGTCCATGGCCTCGCCGAGGACGTCGCGCATGACTTCCTGGACCAGGGGGTGGTCGGGAATCTGGATGTCGCCTTCGATGTTCTCGAAACAGGCGGCGGCCTGGGGAAAGACGCTGGCGAGCAGATCGTCGGAGCGGATGCGCTGGATTTGCGGGGCGACCTTCTTTCCTTTTTGGAACCGCAGCAGTTGCAAACTGCGGGAGGCATCCCAGCGCCAGCGCGTTTTGAAGATGGGCGAGGCCAGCGAGGCCTGCTCGAGCAGTTCGGTCACGGTTTCCGTGGTAAGGAACTGGAAGACGTCGCTGAGGGGGAAGCTGTGCTGCTCGGCGAGGCAGATGTTGAGGCCGTTGTCGGTGGCGGCGGCCTGCAGCTCGAAGTTGAAGCCGCGGCAGAAGCGCTTGCGCAGGGCGAGCCCCCAGGCCTTGTTGATGCGTCCGCCGAAGGGCGCATGCAGGATGAGCTGCATGCCGCCGCCCTCATCGAAAAAGCGTTCTGCAACGATGGTCGTTACAGATGGGACGGTGCCGAGGACGGCGCGCCCGGCGGCGATGTAGCTGATGAGCTGGATGGCTCCGGCATCATCGACGCCGCACTCGGATTTCAAGAACGCAGCAGCTTCGGCGACCTCGGGCATGGCCTGGGTGATGTAGCCGGGGAGGACGTTCTGAGTGCGGCGGTCGATCTCCTCGCGCAGCCCGGCGACAAATTCGGAGAGCTCGCGGGAGCGCTGCGGGGCTTCTCCGAACCAGAAGGGCAGCGTGGGCGGCTCGCCATGCGCGTCTTCGACGAGGACCCGGCCGGCGGCTTCGATGCGCTGGATGCGCCAGCTGGCGTTGCCGAGCTGGACGACGTCGCCAGGCGAGGAGTCGACGGCGAAGTGCTCGTCGAGCGTGGCAATTTGTATCCCTTCCGGTTGCAAAATGACGGGAAAGATGGCGGTGTCGGGGATGGCTCCGCCATTGGTGATGGCGGTGGTGCGGGCTCCGCGGCGCGCCTGGATGCGGCCCTGCACGCCATCGCGCAGCAGGTAAGCGCCGTAGCGGCCGCGGCTGGACTCGATGCCTTCGGTGAGCAAGCTCAGGGCTTCGTCGAACTGCTCCCAGCGAAGATCGCGGTAAGGGTAGGCGCGGCGGAAAACATCGAAGAGGGCGCGCTCCTCCCAGGGCTCGGCGGCGCAGGAGGCGACGATCTGCTGCATGAGGACGTCGAAGGGCTGCTCAGGAATTTCGAGGCGATCGAGAACGCCGGCACGCATGGCGTGGATCAGCGCAGCCTGCTCGACGAGGTCGTCGCGGGTGAGGGCGAAGAAGCGGCCTTTGGGGATGGCTCCGCGCCAGTGCCCGGCGCGGCCGACACGCTGCATGCCGACGGAGATGGAGCGCGGCGACTGGATCTGGCAGACGAGATCGACGGTGCCGATGTCGATACCGAGTTCGAGCGAGGCGGTGGCAATGAGGACGCGGATTTCGCCCTGCTTGAGACGGCGTTCGGATTCGAGGCGGAGCTTGCGCGAGAGGCTGCCGTGATGACAGGCGACGTTCTCCGCGCCGAGGCGGTCGCCGAGTTGAAACGCCAGGCGTTCGGCCATGCGGCGCGTGTTGACGAAGACCAGGGTAGAGCGGTGCTCGAGG
>DATGJK010000053.1:0-3235 GCA_035295245.1 Acidobacteriaceae bacterium | reverse complement strand
GCGCATCGGCTGGCGCTGCTGTCGGTTGCTATAAGTCGTGCTTCGTCCTCATCGGATGCGCCGCACGATCAGAGGCCGCGGGCGCGGAAGTAACGACCGCGGCCTCACCCAACTTCCAAGAACTAAGCCGGGCTGCGCTCCCTGCGACTGAAGAGCTCAGACACGAACCTGAGGCACGAGCTGAAGCCGAAACCTTTTGGCCCCGTATTATCCGAGCCAAGATGTTTATGGTGTAAGCATCCGGCGTGGGCCGCCAGCTTGATGGATTATTCTCGTTGCCAGCGTTGCAGCAGTTCGGGGTTTTCCTTGTAGAACTTGACGAGCTCGATCAGGTTTTCGATCCCGAAGTCGGTGAACGCCTGGACGCCATCGTCTCCAACGCCATAGACGCAAATCACACCGTCCTCGATCTCCATTTCAACGGCGATGTCCCACAGCCAGTCTTCGTCTTCGCCGAGGTCCTTCGCGACCTTGGTGATGGTGGTGACGTGATGGACCTTGTTGACGTGCATCATGCCGCTCGAGCGGAGATCGTTGCCGTCGATGGCGTCCAATTCCAGGGCAGCAGTTCATCCAGCCGGTGAGCCGGATGGGCGGCGATGCGGGCGAGAACATCCGTGAGCCAGGCCTGCGGATCGATGCCATTCATCTTGGCGGTGACGATCAGGCTGTACATGGCAGCAGCTCGCCGTCCGCCGCGATCAGATCCGCAGAACAGCCAGGACTTCCGACCAAGAGCAATGCCTCTCAGTCCTCGCTCGGCGGCATTGTTGGAGAGACAGACGCGCCCGTCCTCGAGGAAGAGGGTGAAGCTGGCCCAGCGCTTCAGGATGTAATTGAAGGCTTTGGCAAGGTCATGCCCGCGGGAGAGCTTGGCCATTTGATCCCGCATATAGATTTGAAGATCCTCGACCAGGGGCCGACTTAGCGACTGCCGCAGCTGAAGGCGCTCCACGGCATTCTTGCCATTGATGGAGCGCTCGATCTCGAACAGTGCATCAATCCGACGCACCACCTCGATTGCGATCGGAGACAGAGGGATTTCCTTGTTGCCGGCGGCTTTGCGCCGCGCGTTTTCTTCGATGTCGGCCATGGCAAAGAACGGGCGCCGCGCATGGACCCAACACGCGGCCTCCCGGATCGGTCCTGGATGGCGTCCCGCCAGATAGAGCTGGTTATACCCGTCATAGGCGTCGGCCTGCAGGATGCCGGCATATCCCGCCAGATGCGCCTGGGGATGCTCGCCCCTGCGGTCCCGTGAGTAGTAGAACATCGCCGCCGGTGGGCCCGCGCCGCCAAAGGGCCGGTCGTCCCGAACATAGATCCAGCACCGTCCCGTATCGGTCTTTCCCTGGGCCAGAACTGGTACCGTCGTATCATCGGCATGAAGGCGTTCGGCCGCCATGACATGGGCTTCGATCAGGCGCAGAAGCGGGTCCAGCGACACACAAACCGATCCCACCGCATCCGCCATGGTCGACAGCGCGATCGGCACGCCTTCGAGCGCATAACGCTCCGCCTGCCGGTTCAACGGCTGATGCTGGCCGAACTTCTCGAACATGATCATGGCGAGCAGGCTTGGCCCAGCCCATCCCCGTGCAATGGCATGGAACGGCGCCGGCGCCTGGCTGATCTTCTCGCAATCACGGCAGGAGAACTTCTCCCGCACCGTCTCGATCACCTTCCACTGGCGCGGCACCACCTCCAGTGTCCGCGTCACATCCTCGCCGAGCTTGCGCAGGCGATTGCTGCCGCAGCACTCGCACGCTGTCGGCGGTCCAACCACCACCCGCTCGCGCGGAAGGTGCTCGGGGAAGGTCTGGCGCTCGGCGGCGCGCTTGCGCATAAATCCGCGCACCGTCGTCGTCTTGGCCACGGCCCGTTCCGCCGCCAGTTCGTCTTCGGTGGCGTCGGCTTCCAGTTCTTCGAACGTCAGCGCCAACTGCTCGATCAGCCGTGATGAACGCTCCGAGCGCTGGCCATAGATCTGGCGCTCCAGCTTGGCGATCCTGAGTTTCTGCTCGGCGATCAGCGCGCTGTCTTCTGAGGCTTTCGCGTGCGCAACCGCGAGTTCTGCTGCGGTCTCCAACGCCTTCGCACGCGCGATCGCCAACGCCTGTTTCAGCGCGGCAATTTCATCCGGAATCGCGTCGCGATCAGCATCCATGCGACGCAGTGAATCACAGATTGCATTCGTTGTGATTCCCCCAACACGCGGGCAAAACAAATTTTTCTCTGCTTAGCCCGCGCTCTGAGGCCGCCATGTCAGTTGAGGATTCCTCCAGTCGATGCCCTCGAGCATGTAGGCCATCTGCGCCAATGAGATCGATACCGTACCGTCCGACGCCGAAGGCCAGATGAACCTGCCGCGATCCAGGCGCTTGGCATAGAGCGACAGTCCGATCCCGTCATGCCACAGGACTTTGACCAGATCGCCGCGACGGCCCCGGAAGATATAAAGGTCACCCGCATGCGGATCGCGCTTCAGGCTTTCCTGAACTGTCAGAGCCAGGCTTTGCATGCCGCGGCGCATGTCGGTGTGACCGGTGGCGATCCACACCCTGACGCCGCTCGGGATTGGAATCATCGCCGTCTCAGTAGCTCAAGGACGCGCTGCAGTGCCCCGGCGTCCACATCGCGGTCAACCCGCACCCGACAGCCACCAACTTCGATCTCGATAATTCCGGCCCTGCTGCGCTGTACAGCAGGCGAAGATGGCGGTGACGGTGCAAATGTCGATATCGGAGCTGGCGCAGACGTAATCTCGACAGGAACCAGCGCCGGCACAGTCCCGCAGCCCAGGCGGCCCTGCCGCGCTTGCCGGCGCCACGTAAACAGCAGGCTCGGGGCCACTCCATGCCGCCGTGCAACGCCGCTGACGCTCTCTCCAGGCTGCAAGCTCTCGTCGACCAGACGAACCTTCTCGTCGTGACTCCATCGCCGCCGACGCTCCGCGCCAAGTACCTGCATTCGCTCGATGACCTTAAAGCTAGACTTAAGGTCACATCCTCAAATCAACGACAAAGCCTTGCAAGGCGGCCGCCCCCGGAGGGAAACGCTGGGCCGTACCCCTATCTTGGGGCGGATCGCTTGATGTGGCTGTCGGCGACGCGACCCGATAACGACTAAGGCCGCCTTAGCTGGCGGCCTCTTTCGTTTGTGCATCTGTTGCCCGTCTCCGCTCGCACCGCTGCCACGTTACACAGCCGATGATCTACAGAAGGATCATCGCGAC
>DATGJK010000052.1:0-4047 GCA_035295245.1 Acidobacteriaceae bacterium | reverse complement strand
CAGCGGGTGCTCCTCCGCAGGGTGCGCCGGGAACGCCGCCGCCGCAGGGTTTCTAGCTCAAAAACAAACGCAGGTTCTTCGGTGCGCCAAACCACGCGCGCCTTCGCTCAGAATGACAGGAGTTGTTTGGATCAGCGAGGCGGGATGAGGAGGTTGTCGATGAGGCGCGCCGGGCCGATCCACGCGGCGATGGCGACGAGCGCGCCTTTGCTCACGTCCGCAATGTCTTCGAGCGTGTCGGGATGGACGATGCGCAGGTAGTCAAGGCGCGCGTACGGCTGCTCGGCGAGCACTTCGAGTCCGGTATCGATGAGCGAGGCGGAGTCGAAGACACCGGCGGCGATGCGCTGCTCGATGTGGCGCAGGGCGCGGCTGAGGACGAGGGCGCGATGGCGGTCGTCCGGCGAGAGATAGCGGTTGCGGCTGCTCAGGGCGAGGCCGTCGGGCTCGCGCACCGTGGGGCAGACGACGATTTCCAGATTGAAATTGAGGTCGCGCACCATGCGGCGGAGGATTGCTACCTGAGCGGCGTCCTTCTGGCCGAAGAAGGCTTTGTCGGGTGCGACGATATGGAAGAGCTTGGCGACGACGGTGGCGACGCCGCGGAAGTGGCCGGGGCGGGAGTGGCCGTCGAGACGATCGGAGATCTGCTCGACTTCGACGATGGTGGTGGCGCCCGGCGGATACATTTCGTCGACCGCAGGCGCGAAGAGGAGGTCGACGTTCTCGGCGCGGAGGAGATCGCAGTCGGCTTCAAAGGTGCGCGGGTAGGCGGCGAAGTCCTCGCTGGGGCCGAACTGCTTTGGGTTGACGAAGATGCTCACGACGACGGCATCGCACTGCGAGCGCGCTGCGCGCATGAGGGACAGATGGCCTTCGTGAAGAGCGCCCATGGTGGGCACCAGGCCGATGGTTTTGCGCCCGGCGCGAAGCGCGGCCACGGCAGCGCGCGTATCGGCGATGGTGCGAACGATCTGCATCAGGCGGGTTCAGCGCGGCATCAGGCGCGGCGTACGGCGGACGGGCCGAGGGCGACGGACGCTTCCCTGGGCAGATGATAGCTCTCGCGGTCGCTGGGGAAGGCGCGGTCCTCGACGTCGCGGCGGTAGTTCTCGATGGCGTCGCGGAAGAGCGACGCGGCGTCGGCATAGTGGCGGGCGAACTTCGGGGCCGGCGTGAAGCTGAGGTTTACGAGGTCGTGGAAGACGAGGATCTGTCCGTCGCAGTCGGGGCCGGCTCCGATACCGATGGTGGGGATGCCGATTTCCGAGGTGATACGGGCGGCGACTTCGCGCGGAATGCCTTCGAGGACGAGCAGGACGGCGCCGGCGGCTTCGAGGGTGTGCGCGTCGTGCAGCAACTCGGCGATGGCGGCGGTCGTCTTGCCCTGGACTTTGTAGCCGCCCATGCGGTGGACGGACTGCGGCGTGAGTCCGAGATGGCCGACGACGGGGATTTCAGCGGCGGTGAGGCGCTCGACGAGTTCGGCGCGCGCGGCACCGCCTTCGATCTTGACGGCCTGCGCCCCGGCTTCCTTGACGAAGCGAACAGCGTTGGCGACTGCCTGCTCGATACCGGAGTGATAGGAGCCGTAGGGCATGTCGGCCACGACCAGGGCGCGGCGGACGGCGCGGCGCACGGCGCGGGTGTGGTGCAGCATTTCGTCCACGGTGACGGGCAGGGTGCTTTCGTAGCCCATGACGACCATGGCGAGCGAGTCGCCGACGAGGACGAGGTCGATGCCGGCTTCGTCGACAAGGCGCGCGGTGGCGTAGTCGTACGCGGTGAGCGCGGCGATGGGCTGCCCTGACTGTTTCTTTTCCTGAAGCGCCTGGAAGGTGACCGGAAGCGGCCGGTCAGACTCGCGGAAGGAGGTAATGGACATGATGTCTCCAGTGCGGTTCCTCTGGACTGCCGAGGATGCCGCCCGAACCCAAGATCAGACGATACGCCTCTGGGGGGCGGGGGGCAACTGACGGGAGGATTTCCGGCGACTTGGGCGGACGCGGGATCGAGCCACAGGGGCTGAAGCCCGGGCGTATTTACGGACCGAAACGGCACGACTGAAGTCGTGCCCTGACACAATGCGCTTCTCCGAACCGGGGCTGAAGCCCGTTTCGTTCTGCGCGCGCTGGTTCCCCGGCCTGAAGGCCGGGGCTTCTACCGTCATTCCGCTGCGCGGAATCGGAGTGGGATCTCGTGAACGCGGCGACATGGGCCGCAGGGGCTGAAGCCCGGATATTTGCAGAGCGAAACGGCACGACTGAAGTCGTGCCCTGACACAAGGCTCATCGGAAAGGTCCCACAACCTATGAGGCCGCGCGGAAGAACGCTCTCAGTCGAAAAATCATTCCGCAGCGGCTGAAGCCAAATTGTTCAGCCATTTGCGGCACGACTGAAGTCGTGCCCTGACACAAGGCGGATCGGAAAAGGGCGTTACCTCACAGCTTCAGGGATTTCAGATATTCGCGGAAGGCGGGGCCGAGGTCGTCGCGCTTGAGGGCGAACTCGACGGTGGCGCGGAGCATGCCGAACTTATCTCCGGCATCGTGGCGCGTGCCTTCGAAGCTGTACCCGTAGACCTTCTCGGTTTGCAGCAGGCCTTTGATGCCGTCGGTGAGCTGGAGCTCTCCCCCGGCGCCGAGGGGCGTGGTTTCGAGCAGGTCGAAGATTTTGGGAGTGAGAATGTAGCGGCCGATGATGGCATTTTTGGAGGGCGCTTCGGCGGGCTTGGGCTTCTCGACCATGCCTTTCACTTCGAAGAGGCGCGGATTGCCATCGACGGGCGATCCGTCGAGCACGCCGTAGGCGGAGATGGCCGGGCCTTCGACGACCTGCGTGGCGATGATCGAGGACTGCACCTGCTCGAAGACGTCCATCATCTGCTTGAGGCAGGGCGTGGGGGCGTCGATGACATCGTCGGGGAGGATGACGGCAAAGGGCTCGTCGCCGACCAGGTCGCGCGCCATGAGCACGGCATGGCCGAGGCCCATCGGCTCCTTCTGGCGGACGTAGGAGAGGCGCACCATGTGGGAGACCTGGCGGCTGATGGCCAGCAGATCGGTCTTGCCGCGCTTTTCGAGCGAGCATTCCAGCTCGGGGCTGACGTCGAAGTGGTCCTCGATGGCCGACTTGCCACGGCCGGTGACGATGACGATCTGATCGCATCCTGCCGCCAGCGCTTCTTCGACTCCGTACTGGATGATGGGCTTGTCGACCAGCGCCAGCATTTCTTTGGGAATGGATTTGGTGGCGGGGAGGAAGCGGGTTCCAAAACCTGCGGCGGGAAAAATCGCCTTGCGTACTCTCATCGACATCGTTTTCCGTGAGTTCCTTCCTGGGATTTTTGGCTTGAAGATGACCGGGCATTCTACCGTGAGACTGGAATAGGATGCGAGGGCGGCGCGGGACGTTGGCGAATCCGACAACTCGCAACGAAGGGGAGTTATGGGCCACCGGTTCGCGGCACGGACGCCAAAGCGCGCCCCCTATACTGGACCTTATGTCCCGTGCGCTGATTCGTTCCGCCGCGCTGCAGACGCGCGCCGAAAAGCTGTTTCCCGGCGGCGTGAACTCGCCGGTGCGCGCGTTTCGCGCGGTGGGAGGCGAGCCTCCGTTTGTGGCACACGCGGAGGGCGAGTACCTGTGGGACGCCGACGGCAACCGCTATCTCGACTACTTCGGCTCGTGGGGCCCCATGATCCTGGGGCATGCGTTTGCGCCGGTGGTGGAGGCCGTCCGGGAAGCCGCCGGGCGGAGCGCGAGCTTCGGAGCATCGACGGCGGCGGAAGGCGATCTGGCGGAGCTGGTGGTGGCGGCTTATCCATCGATTGAGAAGCTGCGCTTTGTCAGTTCGGGGACAGAAGCAACGATGTCGGCGATCCGGCTGGCGCGGGCGTTTACCGGGCGCAAGACCATCATCAAATTCGAGGGCTGCTATCACGGACACGCCGACCAACTGCTGGTGAAGGCGGGGTCCGGAGTGGCGACATTCGGAATTCCTGGTTCAGCGGGCGTTCCGGAGGAATCCACCCACTTTACGCTGGC
>DATGJK010000051.1:0-8983 GCA_035295245.1 Acidobacteriaceae bacterium | reverse complement strand
ATTTGCTCCCAGCCGGTTTCTTCGCGGAGGTCGCCATTGTTGGCGAAGGCGAAGCGCATGAGAGGGCCGCTGGATGCAATGGGGAGGATGATGGCGCAGATGTACGCGCCACAGAAGACAACTGCAGCGAAGAAGATGCCTTCGATGGCGTAACGCCAGCCGGCTTTCTGTTTTGGCAGCCAGCGCTCGGCCTGCACGCCGCCCATGGCCATGAGCATGGGATAAACGCCGGCGGTGTAGTAGCCTCGCCCTTTGCTGAGGAAAAAGAGCGCAACGGGGATGAGGGCCATCCAGCCAAGGACGCGGTAGCGGCGGCTGAAGAAGAAGCCGACGAGGCCGGCGATCCAGAGCGGGGCGGAGGCGAGGTTGGTGCAGATCCAGAATTGATCGCGGAGGAAGCCGTTGGCGCGGCCTTCGCCGACGTCGCGCACATGGATGTGGTGCAGGAAGGTGTAGGAGATGAAGTGGTGGTGCACCTGCCAGATCAGGTTGGGCAGCGCGATCAGGGTGGTGAGGGCGAGCGCGGCGAAGAAATACGGGCTCAGCAGATAGCGGCGGGCGCGGGTGAGGATGAATCCGCCAAGAATGCCGGCGACAAAGAAAAGGATGGCGTACTTGGTCATGACGCCGAGTCCGGTGAAGAGGCCGATCGCCAGCCACCACCGCGGATTTTCGGAGCGCAGAAGGCGGATGACGCAAAAGGCGATGAGCACCCACCAGAGAAAGTCGAAGCTGGTGTACTGGAATTCAGTTCCATTGAAGAGCGGGAGGGGCGAGAGCGCGACGCAAACGGTGGCGGCGATCTGCGCGAGGCGTCCGCCGCCGAGGTCGCGGGCCATCAGTCCGGTGACAAAAAGAGCGATGACCTGCGCGATGACGGAAAACAGGCGGAGCCCGACAAGGGACAGACCGAAGAGGCTGAGGGCGATGCGCTCGAGGAAGGGGTCGAGAGGCGGATAGGCGACGAATCCCCAATCGAGATGGCGGGCGTTCACAAGGAACTCCAGCTCGTCGCGATGGATGCCGTAGCGGGAATTGGTGAGCAGGTGGGCGAGTGCTATGACGCCAGCGATGAGAACGAGCGCGAGGGTTTCGGTGCGGGGACGAACCGCACTTGCGGCGGCAGTGGAGACAGGTGCGGCGACGACGGTCTGAGAGTTCTGCATCGCACTTCCTTTGCAGGGGAGGTACGGAGGAGCAGGCGAGCCGGTTCCCGGAGGAACGCAGGTGCGCGGCGAGCGAAATTATTTCAGATAGGCGCGTACCAGGTCGATGAGGTCCTCGGCGAGTTCGGTGGTGACGGCTTTTTCTCCGGAGAGCATGTGCAGCCGGATGTGATCCTCGAGGACTTCGGCCATGAGGCTGTTGATTCCGCCGCGCACATTGGCGAGCAGCATAAGAATGTCGGCGCAATGCTCTTTGCCGACGAGGGAACGCTCAATGGCGTCGACCTGGCCGCGAATGCGGCGGATACGGGCGACGAGTTTCTGCTGTTCCTTTGAATCTACCGGCACGGCGAAGCCTCCCGAAATTGTCTAAAAATCTTCCAGGATTCACTGGGTATACCCAGTCGGGATATGATATAGAGTCCGAGGTGGCGGATGCCAGAAAAATTGCGATTCGCCGCTGGAATTCTATGACAACGGAACACAGAATCGGCCCCTCCGCGATGCGCGGAGGTTCTCCTGCGCCGTGATACCGGGTTCCGCGATTAGCTCCTGCTGATCGCCCAGCTCGCTGCAGTTCGGCGAGACTTATCCGCCGCTGATGCGGAGCACTCGGAACTCTGCAGCCATCGGTCTGCGGGGGCGGATGGAGCGCGTGCGCCGGAAGGAGGATGTCATGACCCAGGTTTTGATGCTGACCGGAATCCGTCGCAGCTCTTTGTCCTGCGTGTGGATCGAGACCGGAAACCCGAAGCAGCCGCTGGCGCGCGTGTGGATCGATCGCGAGGTGCGCATCGCGCTGGAGAGCGAGATGGCAGAGCCGGTATCCGATCTGCCGTTGTGCGCGTGAGACGGCCGGCACACGATGGTGGAAGTATTTAATCTCTGTTTAACATTTTTTAATAAACCGCAGTTAACAACCCTGCTGGGCAGCAGGTACACTAAATCCGTCAGGACCGCACGAAGGCTCGCTGGTCCGCGCGGGCCCGTGGAGAATTGCGATTGCGGATTGTCCTTATGAGGGTCCTGCTCGCTGCGACGGCATGTGCCGCAGCGACACTATGCCTGAACGCACAGCGCACGGCGCTGCCCAATGCGCCAGCGCCTGCTTCTCTCGTCGTACCGCTTTCCGGCGGGGCCCCGCAGAAGCCCGTGCCCGCTCCGTTGCCCACGGCGGAGCAGCCGGCTCCGCAATCCGATCCGGAGCTGACGATGTTCCGCCACAGCCAGACGGCTCCGTACTGGATTTCGGGGCAGGCCAATGTCATCTTTCAGGGCAAGCCGGGGTTTCATTCGCCCTATCAGGGACCGAACAGCCTGGACAACGCGCAGGAATACAAGACGTCGATGGTGGAGACGCTGTATCTCGGGTACCAGCCGCATCGGCATCTGCGCTACAACACGGATTTGCTGCTTGACCTGGAGAGCGCGGGGGGACGTGGGCTGGGCGAGGCGCTGGGGCTGGCGGGATTCACAAATCTCGATGTGGTGCGGAATCCGAGCCTCGGGGCTGCTCCGTATCTGGCGCGCGGGGAGATTCATCAGACCATCGGGCTGACGAACGAAATGGTGGAGGCCGACCGGGATCAGTTCAATCTGGCGACGCAGGTGCCCGCGCGGCGATTCGAAGTTCGCGTAGGCAAGATGGGGGCGAACGACAATCTGGATCAGAACGAAGTGGCGAGCGACAGCCATCTGCAGTTCATGAACTGGACGGTGGATGACAACGGCGCGTGGGACTATGCGGCCGACACGCGCGGCTACACGGTCGGCGGCGTGCTCGAATACGATGACCGCAACTGGAGCGCGCGCTATGGGCTTTTCGCGATGCCAACGGTGGCGAATGCGATCACGCTGGACTGGGCTTTCAGCCGCGCACACGGACAGAACTGGGAGTATGAGCTGCGGCACTCATTTGTGCCGGGACGGAAAGGCACCACGCGCATCCTGGCGTACGTGAACACCGCGCATATGGGGAATTACCGGCAGGCGGTGCGGGAGTATTTCGAGCACATCACGCCGAGGCCGGACATCATCGCGGTAGAGCGGTTTGGCACGGCGAAGTACGGATTTGGCTGGAACAACGAGCAGGAGATCACGGCGAATCTGCGGATCGCTTCACGGTTTGGATGGAATGACGATCACGAAGAGTCGTTTGCCTACACCGAAGTGGCGCAGACGGCGCTCGTCGCGGCGGATTATTACGGGGCGCGCTGGCACCGTCCGCTGGACAAGGCAGGAGTGGCGGTGGTGAGCAACGCGATCAAGAAGGACCACCAGAATTATCTGAAGTATGGCGGGCTCGGGTTCCTGCTGGGTGATGGCCGGCTGCGCTACGGGCGCGAGAACATCGTCGAGGCTTACTACAACTGGCACACGTGGAAGGGCCTGTTCTTCGCGCTGGACACGCAGCACATCAACGATCCGGGTTACAACCGCGACCGCGGGCCGGTGTGGGTGGTTGCGGTGCGGGGGCACGTGGACTTCTGAGCGGCTGACGTTCTCGCCGGGCGCTCACGCGCTTCCGTTGTCTCCAAAGGAGAGACGTCCCGGCCTAGCTTTCGTTGCGGTAGAGCAGATCGCGAATCGCCCGGCGGCGCGCCTCGTTGACTTCAGCGTGATTGCGGAAGTCAGCAGTCGATGACGCAGAGCCGTGCTCTTCCGGCTCGCTGCACGAGGGGCAGCGGTTGGCGAATCCCGGCTTGTCGGGTTTCAGTTCGAATTCCTCTCCGCAAATGGCACAGATTTTGATTGGGAACGGCATTTTTTTCTCATCATAAGACGCGCGACCCCGTCATTTGGATTCGGTGCGCGGTACCAGAATTTTTTTGGGGTGCGCCTGCGAAGCGCCGTCCGGCGGCAGCCAAATTTTTGTTGGTGCAGGACGCGTGCTGCCATTAGTCTGCGTGCATGGCATTCGATCGCAGAGAATTTCTGGCCATCACCGGCGGCTTCGGCCTTGCATCCACTCTGTTTCCCGGCGCGCTCTACACGCTCGCGGCGCAGGCGCAGGAACGGGCGGGGGGCGAAGCAGAAGCAACGCTGCCGAAAATCACGCCGGAGATGATCGATCAGGCGGCGGTGCTGGCGGGGATCACAATCGCTCCTGAATACAGTCAGATGATGCTGGACGGGCTCAACCAGCAGCGGTCCGGGTACGCGCAGATTCGCAAGCTGCACCTGCCGAACAGCGTGGCTCCGGCGTACGTGTTCGATCCACTGCCGCCGGGAGCGACGGTGAACACGCAGCGCGAGAAGCCGGTCTACAGCAAGGCGGCCGCGGTCAAGACGGCGCCGGGAAATCTGGAAGAGCTGGCGTTTGAGTCGGCCATGGACCTGGGCGATCTGGTGCGGCGGCGTAAAGTTTCGGCGACGAACCTGACGGAGATGTATCTGGCGCGGCTGAAGCGCTACGATCCGATGCTGCATTTTGTGATCACGCTGACGGAGGAGCGGGCGCTGACGCAGGCACGAGAAGCGGATGCGGAGATTGCGAAGGGACATTATCGCGGGCCGCTGCACGGGCTGCCGTGGGGCGCAAAGGATCTGCTGGCGGTGAAGGGATATCCGACGACGTGGGGCGCGGGCGGCTTCGAGAAGCAGACGATCGATGAAGATGCGACGGTGGTGAAGCGGCTCGATGCAGCGGGAGCGGTTCTGGTCGCGAAGCTGACGCTGGGCGCGCTGGCCATGGGCGATAAGTGGTTCGGCGGGCGCACACGGAATCCGTGGAATACGAAACAGGGATCGAGCGGATCGTCGGCGGGTCCGGCGTCGGCGACCTCGGCAGGATGCGTCGCGTTCTCGATTGGATCGGAGACGCTGGGGTCGATCAGCTCGCCTTCGACGCGTTGTGGCGTGACGGGGCTGCGGCCGACGTTTGGGTTCGTTCCGCGGACGGGCGCGATGGCGCTGAGCTGGACGATGGACAAGCTGGGTCCAATCTGCCGGGCCGTGGAAGACTGCGCCGCGGTGATGGAGGCGATCTACGGACCAGACGGGCAGGATCTTTCGGTGAAGGATGCCGCATTCAACTGGAACGCCGATCTGGACTGGAAGGCGCTGCGCGTCGGCTACCTGAAGGCGGGATTCGAACCGGACCAGCCGCCTGAGCCGCAGAAGCCGGCGGCGGCGCAGGAGACGGCCGAGCAGAAGAAGGAGCGCGAGCGGAGGGAGCGCATGAGCGAGGCCTCTCGCG
The DNA here is from genome assembly GCA_035295245.1 of Acidobacteriaceae bacterium. Taxonomy (GTDB): domain Bacteria; phylum Acidobacteriota; class Terriglobia; order Terriglobales; family Acidobacteriaceae; genus Palsa-343. Next base: position 3,619 of record DATGJK010000051.1, on the reverse strand, counting down.
TGCGGCGTGCGTATGACCGGAAATACGATTTGGCGGCGCTCGACAAGCTGCGATCGATGGGCGTGCAGCTCATTCCCGTCGACCTGCCGCATTTTCCATGGGGAGCCATGACGCCCCTGCTTACTGCCGAAGCCGCGGCGGCCTTTGACGAGTTGACCACTGCGGGGCGTGACAAGCTGCTGACGGAGCAGGGGCCGGAGGACTGGCCGAATTCGTTCCGGGTATCGCGCTTCTACCCCGCGGTCGAATACATTCAGGCGAATCGCGCGCGATCGTTGGCGATCCAGCATATTTCAGCATTGTTCCAGCAGGTGGATGTGATTGTGACATCCACCAGTGGGCTGCAGCTGGTGGTCACGAACCTCACAGGCCATCCGGCGGTGATTCTGCCGAATGGACTGCGCGGGAGCGATGCGCCGACGCCGCCGGCGGTGGATACCGGGGATGACGATCAGATTGGCGGGCCGGGGACACCGGTGAGTCTGACGTTTCTTGGGGCTCATTATCAGGACGCGAAGCTGTGCGCGTTTGCGCGCGCCTATCAGCAGGCGACGGGCTTTGAGAAGCTGCATCCGAAGCTGCAGAGCTGAGGTAAGTTGACGGACGGACGGGTTCCCGGAGCGCGGCCTGCGTAATTCGTGCATCTAACTGAGGTGCAAGCACGGTTCTGCAGAGAACGTCCCGGGGCCCTCCACTCCTGATGTCATCGACCAATCGCGAAACTCCCTACACAACGAAATCAACTCCCGACGTGACTGCGGCGGCCAGAAAGCTGCTCGGCTTCATGTCGCTGCGACGCGGCCAGGGCGAGGCGATCCGCTCGCTGCTGCGAGGGCAGGATACCCTCGTGGTCCAGCCAACCGGGTATGGCAAATCGGCGATTTATCAGATCGCAGGCGCGCTGCTTCCCGGGAGCACCGTCGTGGTTTCGCCGCTGATCGCGCTGCAGAAGGATCAGGCAGAGGCGATGGAAAGCGCCGGCGTGAAGGACGCCGCGGTCGTCAATTCGACGATGAGCGCCGGCGAGCGGCGCGAGACGCTGGAGCGCATCGAGGGCGGGGAGGTCGAATACGTTCTGCTGGCGCCTGAGCAGCTGAAGAAAGAGGAGACGCTGGAGCGGCTGCAGCAGGCGGGCATCTCGTTGTTTGCGGTCGATGAGGCGCACTGCATCAGCCAGTGGGGGCATGATTTTCGTCCCGATTATCTGGACCTGGCGCAGGCAGTGGCTGCGCTTGGGCATCCTCCGGTGCTGGCCATGACGGCGACGGCCTCTCCTGAGGTGCGCGACGACATCATCCAGCGGCTTGGGTTGCGTGACCCGCGCGTCATCGTGCACAGATTCGACCGGCCAAACATTTCGCTGCGCGTCGATGTGTTCAGCACGGCAGAAGAAAAATTCGATGCGCTGCTGCGCCGGGTGGAATTCGCAGAGAAGCCGGGCATCATCTATGTAGCGACGCACAGGGCGGTCGAGTCGCTAAGTGCTGACCTCAATGCACGTGGCGTGCAGGCGGTCGGCTATCACGGTGGGATGAAGGCAAAGGATCGCGACGCGATTCAGAACGCGTTTATGGAGGGTGAGACGGATGTGATCGTCGCGACCAATGCGTTTGGCATGGGAGTGGACAAGCCGGACATCCGCTTCGTGTACCATGCCGATCCCAGCGATTCGGTCGATGCCTATTACCAGGAGATCGGACGCGGGGGGCGCGACGGCAAGCCCGCGGAGGCGGTGCTGTTTTATCGCGCACAGGACATCAACGCGCAGCGCTATAAAACCGGCGGCGGGACCTTCGACAGCGCAGAGATGGAAGCGGTGATGCGAGCGCTGGACGAAGGCGGCGGAGCTATGACGGCGGACGATTTGGCAACAGGCACCGGGCTGGCAAAGCGCAAGCTGGCGAACCTGCTGCACAAGCTCGAGGAAGTACGCGCGGTGCGCCTGCGAGCGGGCGGCGATGTGCTACTGGCAACGCGCAAGCCGCTCCCGGAACTGATGCAGACTGCGGCGGAGCGGCAGGAGGAGCAGAAGGAGATCCGCCGCGAACGCCTGCGGCAGATGCAGCAGTATGCGGAAGGGCGCGGATGCCGGCGGGAGTTCCTGCTGCGGTACTTTGGCGACGACTACGCGGGTCCGTGCGGGAACTGCGACCGCTGCGAGGGGCTGCCGGCGCATCTGGCGCGGGCGGCGTAGCCCTGCTGATTGCAGGATGCATCCTGTTCAGGAGAGCGCATCATCCATCCAGATAGTTCTGCGACTTCGAGTTTTCAGAGGGACCCTTCATGTTTCGTATGCTGCTGTTCGTCTCCGCTGCCACTGCCGCCGTGCTGCTGCTGGTGCGAAAGTCGCCTGGGGCGCGCCTCGCGATGAAACCAACGCGGCCGTCGCGACCGGGCGTGGTGCCCGCAGCGGAGGCCGCAGAGAGGCTACGCCAGGCCTGGGGCGATTACCACACGGTCGCGTGAGAAGAGGACGGATCTTCGGGACTTCCCTGCTCTCCTACGACTGCAACCGGCGCAGATCGCCGCCGGTCATCTGCTTTGGCTGGCCGATGCCGAGAAGGCCGAGCATGGTCGGCGAAATGTCGCGCAGCGAGCCGCCTGGCTTGACCGTGTAGCGGTGCGCGTCTTCGCTGACGTAGACGAAGGGCACGGGATTGGTGGTGTGCGCGGTGTGCGGGCCGCCGGTGACCGGGTCGACCATGAGCTCGGCGTTGCCGTGATCGGCGGTGATGAGCCAGGCGCCCCCGCGTTCTTTGACCGCCTGATAGATGCGGCCGAGGCAGGCGTCCACGGTTTCGACAGCGCGGATGGTGGGCTCCAGACGGCCGGAGTGACCGACCATATCGGCATTCGCAAAATTGACGACGACCACGTCGAAGGCGGTGTCGTTCACGGCTTTGATGACGGTATCGGCGATGCCGCCGGCGGACATCTCCGGCGCGAGGTCGTAGGTAGCGACTTTCTGCGAAGGAATCAGGATGCGATCTTCGCCGGGAAAGGGCTTCTCGATGCCGCCGTTGAAGAAGTACGTGACGTGCGCATATTTTTCGGTCTCGGCGACGCGCAGGTTGCGCAGATTCGACTGAGCCATCATGTTGGCCAGCAGGTTCTCCATCGATTCCGGCAGGATGACCATGGGCAGCGTGAAGAGCTTGTCGTACTGCGTCATGCAAACGTAGTGCAGGTTGCGGGGAATGGTGCTGCGCGGGATGGTGGAGTCCAGCTCTTCCCACGACGGCAGCTCGCGGCCGCCTTCTTTGCTGAGGCCGCTGTCGCGCGCGAGCACGCGCGTGATCTGGCGGGCGCGGTCGGCGCGGAAATTGAACATGATGCAGACATCGTCGTTGCGAATGACACCGGTGGGGTGGCCCTGCTCGTCGGTGACGACGAAGGGGACGATGAATTCGTCGGTGACGCCGTTGTTGTACGACTCCTTGACGCGCGCGATGGCGTCGCGGTAGGCGCCGCCCTCCGCCTGGCCGGTCACCATGGCGTCGAATGCCTTTTTCTCGCGCTCCCAGCGGCGGTCGCGATCCATGGCGTAGTAGCGGCCGGAGACGCTGGCGAGCTTGCCGCCGAATTCGCGCAGCTTCTGCTCGAGGGCCGCGAGGTATCC
>DATGJK010000050.1:0-3965 GCA_035295245.1 Acidobacteriaceae bacterium | reverse complement strand
CAAGGCGAGCGCAACGGTTGCAGGTACAGTGCACGAGCATGCTGCTCAAATTGCGGTGTTCCTCCGGAAGTGATTCGGCTCTGACCGAGGCGCCCGGTCGCACCAACTAAGCCCGTTCGAACATGCGCTGCCCAGAGAATGGTGCAGATTTTGGTGCCGGTTCTGGTGCCGGTTCGGATTTCAATCCAGTGCAGGTCGGCGCAGGACGCTGCTCGACTCGAATGCGATGTAAATGACTGATTATCATGTACTTATGCTGCTATTTGCGTTTCGATGCCGCTGCACACAGAATTGTGCAAAATAGCGTCAGGTGCCATTATGAGTCCCCTGCTCTAACCATTGAGCTACAGGCCCGATCGTCATCTACATCGCTGCTATTAACAAAGGCACCAAAAGCTGCGCCTTTGCTCTGGCGCCGATTGCGTTTGGAAATTCGAGCTGAACTCCACGTGTCGCATCCGGAAACGCTTGTCCTTGCTCACTTCCCGTAATTGTCGCATTAATCAGGGGAGGCAACAGCATGCAGCGGTACATCAAGGTCCTCGACCCGACCATTCAGAGTTCCCGCGCGGCGCGCCACGAGCATCGGTCCGATGGAAGCGCTGCGAGCGGACCAGGCGGGGATCACTTCGGCAGTTCTGCCGCGTAGATGTTTGCGGTGGAGGTGCGCGCGCTGACCAGGGGCACATCGCCGGGGGCGAGTCCGGCAAAGCGGTAGTCGACGACATTGGAGGAGCGCAGATCATGGAGATCGGCCACGCGTTCCACTCTGCCGGTGGACAGCACAACGCGGTAGATGGGCTGGCCCGCCTGGGCAAAATCGTGGAAGTAAATGGCTGAATCATCGTGCGCCCAGGCGGGATCGGCGATGTTCTGCTCGGCGAGGGTGCGCCAGGTTTTCGCAGCAACATCGAACAGCATCAGCTTCTTCTGATCGATGGAAAGCGCGGCGATGTATTTTCCGTCCGCCGACCAGCGCGGGCTGAAAAAGCCGTCGGAGCCAGGCAGGCGAGTCATCGACTTGGTCGAACGATCGACGGTGTAGATGGCTTTGGGGCGCGAGGCTTCAGACATGAGATCAGGGAGACGGCCGAAGACAAGGGTGCGCCCATCGGGCGACCAGTCGGGGTCGGCCTCGCCACGATCCTCATCCAGGATTTCCTGGAGATGGCCGCCGTCGGCATCGACGGTGTAGATCTTCCAGGGCTTGCCGGGCATGCGACCCATGAAGACCAGCTGGCGTGCATCCGGGGACCAGTGCATGGTGAAGACCTGCATGGGCCGGCCGGTCAGCGGGAGGCGACCCGTACCGTCGCTGCGGCTGCGCCACAGCGATCCGTCATCCTGGCGAATCCACGCAACCCATGTTTGGTCCCGCGAGTACTCGACGCGCGCGGCATTGCTCAGCTCGCCGGCGCTGGGAACAAAGAGGCTGGAGGTCCGTTCGTAGCGCAGCAACTCCGACTGCGTGGTCAGGCCGATGAAGAAGGTGCGGCGTCCGCCGCGCTCGGTGATGGGAGCCTCGTAATCAAGCGGGCCATTGGTGATGGGGATGGGCTGGCCCGGCCGCGCGAAGAGGCCGGTGTGCTCCGGGATGGCCCAGATGTTGCTGTTGCCGCCGCGCGCGGACTGAAAAACGTAGTAGCGGCCGTCGTCTGTCCAGCTGCCGCAGCACTCCGCGGCGGAGGAGACATCCCAGTTGGGCAACATCACATGCGCGCCGCTGCCGTCGGCGCCGATCTCCCACAGCGCCGAGGTGTGCGTTTCGGCGTTCAGTAAGGTGAGGCGCAGACGCGATCCGTCGGGCGACCATCGGAGCCAAAACGCGCGGCCGGGCAGAGTGGCGAGCTTGCGGCTCTCGGTTCCGTTGTCGCGCGCGATGTACAAATCGTCTCCGCTGGCATAGAGGATGCGCTGGCCGTCGGGCATCCAGGTGGCGTCGTGCGCAAGAAGGCCGGGGATGCGGCGCGCCGTGCCGCCGATGGTGGAGACGATCCAGAGCGCCTGCTCGGGCGCCGTGGCCAGATGGTTGCGCAGCAGGAGACGCGAGCCATCCGGCGAGATGTCGCCCAGCGACGGGGCGGCGAGTTCATCCGGCAGGGCAAGGGTGGTGGTTTCGCCGTCGGCGATGAGCGCCTGGGCGAGCACGGAGCGGCCATTTTCGATTTGCGAGAAGTAGAGGCGCGAACCATCGGTTGCGGTTCCGGCAAAGCTCTCGAAGAGCAAGTCGCTGGGTCCGACGCGGCCCGACCAGGTGATCTGCGTGATGCGTGGGGGAGCGCTGTAGGCGGGTCGCTGCCAGAGGGCGGCCAGGTAACCGGCAAGAATCAGCAGCAGGCCAGCCATAATGCCGGCGCCGATGACGAGGGGATGTCGTCGCGGCGGAGACGGAGCAGCGATTGCCGGAAGGACGGGAGCGGAGGGCGCGAGGCCGGGCTCGGAGGATTCGGGAAGGGTGGTTATGGGTGGCGCGGCCGGATGCGGTGCGCTTTCGAAAACGGTGACCGGAGCGAGGAACCGATAACCGCGGCGTGCCAGGGTTTCGATGAAGCGAGGATTCTCGGCCGAGTCCCCCAGCGCCTCGCGCAACTTGTTGATCGCAGTGCCGAGACTGTGGTCGAAGTCGACGATGGTGTCGTTGCCCCAAAGCCGCTGCTGAATATCGTCGCGGGTAACGACTTCGCCGGGCTTCTCGAGCAGGCAGAGGAGCAGACGGAAAGGTTGCGCCTGCAGGCGGATGCGGATGCCGGACTTTCGCAACTCTCCTGAATCCACGTCGGCTTCAAAAAGTCCGAAGCGGAAGCGCGATGCGGTTTTTTCCTGATGGTCCGCCTGGGCCGGCATAGCTCGGTGCAACGAGAGACACCTCTTTGTAACTCCTCATTCATCGCTCGTCAACGCACTTTCGTGCTCTATCGGCGGTTTAAATCTGCAGATATGTGGCTGAAGTGCTGGAAGTTGTCTGTTGATCCACATTTGAAGAAAAAAAGAATTGCTGTGCATTGCTGGCCGTACAGGTAAACGAGTTTAGTTCACGCTGGCGCGCAGCACCCATGCAGGGCCGATTCGAAAACGGCGCGCCGTCGAACTGTTTATTTGGAGGCAATATGATGTTCAGAAAGGACCGCAGCCTGTCCGGCGTTAGCTGGCTCGTTCTGGTCGCTCTTCTCGTCGTGCCCACGTTCCTCACAGGACGGCTGAGCGCGCAAACTGATACCGCGGCGATTCAGGGGACCGTCACCGATGCGACGGGAGCCATCATCGCCAGTGCGAAAATCACCATCCACAACCTCGACACCGGGGCCGTTTACACGGCAACCAGCGGAGCCGCAGGCGAGTTTGCGTTCCACGCTTTGGTTCGGGGTCACTACTCCGCGAAGGTGGAAGCCAACGGCTTCGAAACGCAGGTGCAGGAACTGACGCTGGACGTCTCGCAGCTGCAGGCGCTCAACTTCCAGCTGAAACCTGGCTCAACCGCGACGACGATTACGGTCACCGGAGCCGCTCCCCTGGTGCAGACTGCGGATTCCTCGCTGTCGACAGTGATCACGGACCGTTCGCTGGTCGATCTGCCACTGAACGGACGCAACTTCAGCCAACTGGCGCTGCTTTCTCCGGGCGTGACGCGCGGCGCCTACGGCGGCATCCTGCAGGGGACGGGCGGTAACGCCGAACAGCTGCGCTACGGCGACACGGGCGGCATTGCGCTGACCGCGAACGGACTTCGTCCGCAGGCGAACAACTATCTGCTCGATGGCCTGGACGACAATGAAGCGCTGGCGAACGGCATCAACGTTTGGCCGGCAATCGAAGCGACGTCGGAGTTTCGCTCCATCGTCGGTCTGGCCCCGGCGGAGTTCGGGCGCGCCGGCGGCACGATCGTCGAAGCATCGACGAAATCGGGCACGAACCAGATCCACGGTTCGCTGTTTGCGTTCTATCGCGACAGCGTGTGGGGAGCAAAC
>DATGJK010000049.1:0-3942 GCA_035295245.1 Acidobacteriaceae bacterium | reverse complement strand
TACGGCGGGGAGGAGTTTGTGATCATCATGCCAGAGATCACGACGCGGGCCGCGCTGGAGCGAGCGGAACTGCTGCGGCGCATGGTGAGCGACCTGGCCCTGCGGTACCATGGGCAGCTGCTCCGGCCGGTCTCGATTTCTGTCGGGGTGGCGATGTACCCCGATCATTCTGAGCTGCCGGAAGAGCTGCTGCGCACGGCGGATCATGCGCTGTACGCAGCGAAACACAAGGGACGCAATTGCGTGGTCCCGGCGGACAGCGTGATTCGCGCGTAGAACGGCCTGTTTGCCGCGGGTTGGCGACTACTGGTTTTCAGCGACGCTGGTTTTGTGCGGGGTCTGAGGCTTGGGGTAATAACCGGCCTTGGTCCGGACGTAGAGCTTGCTGTGATGCGCCGCTTTCGCGTCCACTCGTATGGTGCGATAACCGCCCTGGCTCATCGGTTTGCTGGAGTGGTAGCCGATGGTGTACTGGTTGCGAATATCGCGGGCGACCTCGGCGGCAATGGTGTCCACATCTGCCAGGGAGCGGGGGAAGAAGGCCATGCCTCCGGTTTCGTCGGAGAGAAGCTGCAAGGCGCGGCGCGCGCGGTGCGCTTCTCCACCTTTGGCGTCTTCGCCGAAGAGCAGGCCGATGGAGTACACCACGGGGCCCTGCAGATCCTGAACGCGGCGGATGGTCTGCTCCAGATTCAGAGTGGAGGCATTATCCTCCCCGTCGGTGACAATGAGCAGCACCTGCTTGGGGCGGCGCGCGCCCTGGGCCAGCTGATCGGCGGAGGCGACCACGGCGTCGTAGAGGGCCGTGCCTCCGCGGGATTCAATGTGCCCCAGTCCCTGACGCAGTTTGCTGATGTCGGAAGTGAAGTCCTGGTCGAGAAACGCCTCGTCGGAGAAATTGACGACGAAGGCTTCGTCGCTGGGATTGGAAGCGCGTACCAGGTCCAGGGCCGCCGCGTTCACCGCCGCCCGCTTGTCGCGCATGGAGCCGGAGTTGTCGATCAGGATCCCCATGGAAACGGGGATATCGGAGTGCTGGAAGGCGACGATGTTCTGGGGGACGTTGTCCTCGAAGACATGGAAATCGTCGCGGGCGAGATCCTGAACGAGGCGGCCGTCTGAATCGACGACGGTGCAGTTGAGCACCACCTCATCGACATCGCGACGGATGGTGAAGACGCCGTGATCGCGGCGGGCCTGCTCGCCTCCGTTGCTGCCCGGGCTGACGGGCTGGTTGTCGGCTGGGTCGGGCGAAAGGATGGGGTCACGGTCGACGTCCAGCGGCGGCTGGGTTTCGGGGTTTTTGGGAGAAATATCGGGCGCAGGCTGCGCGGGAGAAGCGGGCTTCTGCGGGGCAGTATTCTGCGCCGCGAGGGCGAGGGGAGGGGCAACGAGCAACAGGAAAACGGAAAGAATTCGATTACTGCAAAGGCGCATAGTATCCGTTACGCGCATGCACCGTGAGCTGGGGCAGTCCCGGCGGCGGTGCGAGCTTAACCTTCACTTTACGCCACTTGCCATCGAGCTTTGCATTGTTGGTCTTATAGCCGATCACGTATTCGTTGCGCAGCTCGGCGCTGATACGGGTCGCGATATCGCCCATCTCCGAAATGTCATCCACGCGGAAGAGACGGCCGCCGGTTTCGCCGCTGATGTCGTTGAGGAGCAGCGGTCCGTTGCGCTCTTCCACGGTGGCGGCTTCGGGATCGAAGATGCCGATCGAGTAGATCTGCACGTCAGCTTCCTTGACCGCGGAACGAACTTCGTTCTCGGTGTAGCGGCTGTTGTTGTCGCCGCCGTCGGAAACGAGGAGAAGCGCTTTGCGCGGGTATTTCGCCTGCTTCATTTTTTCGAGGCCGAAGTACATGGCGTCGAGAAGGGCGGTGCGGTGTCCTGCCTGAACGGTCGCGAGGCGCGCTTCGATATCGTCCACGGAGGACGTCCAGTCGTTGATCAGCTCGGGGCGGTCGTTGAATCCGATCACGAAAAACTCGTCCTGAGGATTAGACGTTTTCATGAACTGGAGGACAGCGCCGCGGGCGCGGACGACTTTATTCCCCATGCTGCCGCTCAGGTCGAGAATGACGCCGATGGAAACCGGGGCATCATCGCAGGAGAAGGTGCGGATGTTTTGCAGACGGCTGTCTTCGAAGACGGAGAAGTTCTGCTTATCGAGGCCGGTGACGAGGCGGTCCATCGGATCGGTGACGGTGAGGGGGACGAGCACCAGATTGGTGTCGACTCGGAACTGGATGCCGGTACGCAGGGAAGCATTGGCCGTCAGCGGAATGGATGGGTCTGCCTTGGCCGTGGTGGCGGGGACCGGAGGGGTTGCGATGTGAACCTGATCGAGCGGATCGTCCTGAGCGTGGGCGGGGAGGACAAACAGCAGGAATGCGAACGACAGGAGTAGCGAAAACCACGTGCCGAGGGGCTGAAGCCGGAACGAGCCCGGGTACCTGCCGGCAGGAATCTCGCGCCCGAAGGGGGACGCCATGGCCGTACCTCACGTTGTGCAAAATACTGGCACGACCCGACGACTTCTGCAATACCCAATTCCCATCGATCCCCTAACGAGGGAACCCGAGCCGCACGAAAATCACCCAAAGGCCGTACCGCCTGCACTTACGATGCGCGATGCCGGAAAAGGGGAGGCAGGGCGCGCGAATTTGCGTTGCAGCGTTCCGGAGGGCGATCGCGGAGCGCTGGAGGGCCGATTGGGGGCCGTGGGATAGAATCGGTGGAACAGAAGCCGATGGCTCGCATCTACCCGTTTCGCGCGTTGCGCTATAACCCTGCGAAGGTCAGCCCTCAGGACGTGGTGACGCAGCCCTACGACAAAATTACGCCGGCGATGCAGCAGGCGTATTACCAGCGCAGCCCCTACAATCTGGTTCGGATTATCCTGCGGCTGCCGGAGCTGTTCGATGAGAGCGGGGACGTGTATGCGAAGGCTGCGCGCGATTTCGCAAGCTGGCGCGAGGCGGGGATCCTGGCCCAGGAACGGCAGCCTTGCATCTTCGCGTATTCGCAGCGGTTCGCGGCGCCGGGAGAGGCCGGTGTTGAGCGGGAGCGGCGGGGGTTTATCGCTCTGGGCGAGTTGTGCGACTACAGCCAGGGAGTGGTGTTTCGGCATGAGCAGACGCTTTCCAAGCCGAAATCGGACCGCCTGAACCTGTTGCGGGCCACGCGGGCTCATTTTGGGCAAATCTTCATGCTGTATTCCGACCCGGCGCGGTCCGCGGAGGAACTCCTCTTTGGGGACGGCGCGACTAATCAGAACCTGCCGGACATCGAAGTGACGGATGAATATGGGGTTCTTCACCGGGTGTGGAAGGTGAGCGATCCGGCGAGAATCAACCTGCTGACGACGTCGCTCGAGGACAAAAAGCTGATCATCGCCGACGGTCACCACCGGTACGAAACGGCGCTGAACTATGCGAAAGAGTGTTCCGCGGAAGAAGCGCCGGAGAAGTGCGAACGGGCGACCTCCGGGCTGCCTCAGCCGGCCCGGCCGGAAGCTGCCGCCATGATGACCTTCGTAAATATGGACGCGGAGGGTCTGGTGATCCTGCCGACGCACCGCGTCGTCTTTGGCCTGAAGGACTTCGTTCCATCAAGACTCCTTGAGGCGGCGCAGCGCTGGTTTGAGATTGAAAGGCTGGCCGGCCACGATACGGCGCGGGCCATGGCGCGACTGGGCGGCATTCGCGGAGGGACGGCTTTCGTTGCCGTGACGCCGGAAGGCTGGCATCTGCTGACCGCGAAAGCGGCGGCGGTGGCTGACGCGCTGCAGGGTGTTCCGGCTCGCCAGCGGCAACTCGACGTGCTGCAGCTGCACAGCCTGGTTCTGGAGCGACTGCTCGGCATCAGCCCGGAGGACATTCGGGATCAGGTGCATCTGCACTACCTGCGTGATGCCGGAGAGGCGGCAGGGGAGGT
>DATGJK010000048.1:0-2624 GCA_035295245.1 Acidobacteriaceae bacterium | reverse complement strand
AAGGATTCGTTCCGGCTCGAGTACGACCAGCCGCTGCTGCCCCGGCAATGTGAAGACGGCCGCGTCCACGATCGGATCCGCCTCCGTCAGCAGCATCGTGCGCCGCAGCGTCAGCATCGGGCCCGCGCCGCCGCTGAGCGGAGCATCGAGGTTCACCTGAACCATGGCGACCCGCACCTCGGTTCCCTCGCGCACCTCAGCCACCCACAAGCCGCCGCGCAGATTCTGCGAAAGCGTTACGCGAATCAACGTCGCGCTCTCCGCACTGCCGGCCAGCACGCCCTGACTGCGCAGATCGCGCTCCAGCGCCTGGCGGATCGCCGGAATCTGAGCCGTAGGCAGCGTGGAGTTGTTGAGAATCACCAGCCGCGCGGGACCGGGTCCGGCGAGCGCAGCGACCTGGCGCGCCAGATCGGCAGTCGGAGCGTCGAAGGTGGCCGCGCGCACCGGGACCGCCGCGACCAGCAGCGCCGCTGCCGCAAAAAACAACCATGGCCTGAAGGACATTCGCTGGGGCGGATTATACCGTGCGCGTCTCATCGCCGTGCCTCGAAGTGCGAGTCGAAAAGCGACTGCGAATGCTGTTGGACACCCTGCCCCCGGCCGCTCGACGATCGTTCCAGGAAAGCTGGACCGTTCGTCGGGCAGCCAGGATGGCCAGGGGTTGGGCCGGCCCTCTCATGAGCCTCCGCTTTGGAAGCCGAGACAGCCGGCGATGAACCTCGCACGCGACTGACAACTGATCACTGGCAACGGACAGCTCGTCAGTTCTGTCCCGGCACTCGCTGCGGAGCCGGGGGATCGCCGCTGTCCATCTGCTGCATCTGCTGCTTCAGCGCCGGGTTCGCGTCCAGGCCCCGGAACACATCGCTGGCGAAGAAGAACTTCCCGTCCGACGGCACCATGACCATCTGAATCTTGTCCGACAGACGCTCCGCGACGATTTTGTTGATGAGCAGCGGCGACTGGTTTAGCAGCTTTGCTTCGCTGGCCATGCGCTCCGCGTCCGCCGCCGCGGTCACGCGGATGCGATCCGCCTCCGCCCCGGCCAGCAGCTCCCGCCGCTGCACCTCGGCCTTGCTGTCGATCACCTTGGCCTGCGCCTCGGCATCGGCATTCTCGATCGTGGTCTCCTTGCGCGCCTGCGCCTCCAGCTTCGACTGTTCGATCTGCTTCTGCTTCAGCGGCAGCGTGTACTGCATGGCGTCCGACTCGCCCTTCGCCTCCACCACGCGCGCCTTCGCATCGCCCTCCGCCAGCTTCACCTTCTGGGCTGCGTCGGCTTCCGCCTGCAGCTCCGCAATCCGCACCTGCTTCTGCTGGATGTCCGTCTGCACCGTGAGCTGATCGTCCTGCTGTTCCTTGAGCAGCAGATTCTCCAGTCCCTGCGCGTACTGCGGCGGCAGCTCAATGTTGCGCAGCATCACCTCTTCCACCAGGATGCCGTCCGACGCCAGTTTCTTCGTGATCACCGCAGACGCGTTACGATGCACCTCATCGCGCTTCGAGCTGAAGATTTCGCGCACCGTATACGCCGGAGCCAGATCGCGCCACGCGCTCGCCACCACCGCCGGCACAATTTCCGAGTCCACCGGCTGCGGCAGATGGCTCTCGATGAAATCCAGCCGCTGCGGATCGAGCCGGTACCGCACCGTAATCGCCAGCCCGATGTTGAGTCCCTCCTTCGACTGCACATCGAGCGGCTTGGTCAGTTCGGCTTTCTTCGGCTGCGCGCCTTCCACCACTCCCGCGGTGAACAGCTTGTCGCGAAGATCGAACAGCTGAACATTTTCCACCAGCGGCGTGACGAAGTGCGCGCCGGAGTAGAGCGTCCCGGGCAGTGTTCCGCTGATCTGGCTGACGCGAACGCCACCCATGCCGGCGGGGATCACGATGATGCCCGCAGCCAGCAGCAGCGGCAGACAAGCCGCCAGGCCCAGCGCCGCTGAAGTGCGCCAGCGGATCGGATCTGGTGTCTGTGGAGGCTCCGGCGCATCGGGCGTGACGCCGCCGGGCATCCCTTCCTGAAAATCGTCGGCAAAGCTCGGCTTCTTCCGGCGGGCATCGAACAACAACCACAAGTCGTACAGCGTGATCGCAAGGGCGGCAGCCAGCATCAGGGCTCCCGCGACGATAAGCAGATACTTCAGCGCCAGCATGGTCGTTTTCCTTTCTCAGTGCGTACCCATCCGCTCGGTTTTGCTGCCCGCCGGCTTTTGAGCGGAAAAGAAGAGCCGGACCAGACCTCCAAACAGCAGTTCCTCCAGCAGGAGCCCGCACGCCACGCTCAGCACCATGGCTCCAACAACACTCACAGCTTCTGCAAACAGTTCCATGGGGATTCCTCCTTTACTGGCCGGCCGGAACGGCGGCGGCGATGGTGGTTGGGTTCGCAGGAGAATCAGGCGCGCTCTGCGCCAGAATCGTCGTGCCGGGGGTTGCCGGGGTGGCCGGCGCGCCAAACAGCGCTGCCGTCTCGGCGTTGCGCTCGCCAACAATCTCCACCGTGTCGCCGGCGCGCACCTGCGCGAAGAGCTTCTCCAGATCAGGCCGCGCCATGCGGATGCACCCATGCGAGGCAGCGTGTCCGATCGACCGCGGAGCATTCGTTCCGTGAATGCCGT
>DATGJK010000047.1:0-12632 GCA_035295245.1 Acidobacteriaceae bacterium | reverse complement strand
AGCCCATGAGCCAGCCCGTGTATGGAGTTTGATCGCAGTGCGAGGTCCAGCCCATGTAGATCGTCCCGTTGAGCAGCAGCAATCCCGCCCGTGCGGCATATTGGCCGGGATCGAAGATCACATTTCCGCCGGAGCTGTTCGCCCCAGTGCCGGGGTACGTCGCCTGAATCTCCACCGGACTTCCGTTCATCTCCACCCCGGTGGTGACGTCCAGGGCGTGCAACCGCTGGTGGTATGCGCCGGAGGAGTCCTTTGTCATCGCCACCAGGAAAATCGTGCCGTGCGGCCCGGCCTGCCGGTCGATCACCGGAGTGGATGTGATCCCGATCTCGGGCGAGATCTGGCTACAGTTGTGGTTGTCGCTGCTCGTCTCGTTGGCGCCGAGAACCGACGTCTGCCAGATCTGCGCGCCCGTATCGGCATCGAACGCGTACACGCTGTCATGCTCGGAAACCCCATACACAACGTTGTGCTGCTGCCCGCCGATGGTGAGGCCGCTCAGATACAGCGGCTGTCCGTCCACTTTCCCATCCATCGCAAGCACGCGCAGCAGGCCGAATTGCGAGCTGTTAACGTCCGCAGGACTTAGCATCGTTTCCTGCGGATAGAGCCCGGTTCGAGCCACGTCGTTGTGATACGTCACGACATCGACGGTGGCCGCCACACTCACGTCCAGTGGGACACTATGGCTCAGCGTGCCCGAGACCCCGTTGACCTGAACCGAAACGGTGCCGGTGGCCGCATTCGATGCCGCCGAAAAGTTCGCCTGCTGTGGCGTTCCTGGCGTCAGGTCCAGGGTAGTGGGGGAAGCCGTGACGCCCGCAGGCAATCCGCTGAACGTCACGTGGACGGTTCCGGAAAAGCCGCTCAGCGCCGTCGCCGAGACCGTAATGGCCTGAGCTGCTCCTCCCGGACTCAGCTGCAGCGTCGTCGGGTTTGCGGACAGGCTAAAGTCTGCTCCCGAAATGGGAGCTTGTATCGCGCAGCCACCGCTTCCTGTTCCAAAGCCGCCGCTGCCCGCGCAACTCTGGATGCCGAGTGTTCCGAAATAAAGTTGAAAGGCACCCGCCGTGGCGAGATTTTGCGTATCGACGACCATCCCGCTCGCGCCTCCGGCGAATGCTCCCGCCCTGGCGAGGGTGGCTGTCGTGCCGCTCACCGTGTACGTGATCACACATCCTTCGCCGCCGCTGCAGCCATTGATCGTCGGTGTTGCCGGCTCGGTTTGCGGGCTCACGGCGATGGAGTCGGTTCCCGCCGAAGACGTGCAGTCGGCTCCGCCGTTCGTGCAGAACTCCGTCACCGGCGAGCAGGTCGTCGCTGTGGCGCTCACCACCGGACCAGCGGGGATCGCGCCGCTGGCCATGATGCCGTTGGTGATCGATATCGGATACAGGGCGGGATCGCCCCCTGTGTTGCCGCACACCCACAGCGTTCCCGTTGGCGATGACCACGAGGTCGACGTGAAATAGGAATTATCGAAAGTTCCCATATACATCGGAGTGCTCGTTGCCTGGCCGGTCTGGGCTTCTGTTCCCGTCGCGCCCGCAGAGAAGTTGTACGGAAACTGGAAAACGCCCGCCTGAGCACTCCCGCTATAGGAATCCGCGCTCACGAAGACATAGACTTCACCGGCGGCTGGATCCACCAGGGGCGCTTCCTGAAGATCGGTGAAACCGAAGCCGATGTGCGCCGACGTGGTGACAGCTCCCGCGGTGGTAATCGCGTCCAGAGTTCCGCAGGCGTTCCCCACGTAAATGAGGGCGTGCACTGCGTCGTACACCGGGCTGGAGAGCGCGCCGCCACCGCACGTCACGCCGGCAGAGACAGGCCATCCCCCGCTCGTCACTTCCGTGGGTGTGCCCAGAAATACGCCGGTGAACCTGTGCAGATATCCGGCGCTGTCTCCGGCCCAGAGCGTATCGGAGTCATAGTCATAGTACGGCGCGGAAATCGTGTCGCTGTACCCTCCGTACAATGGAACGCTGATCAGGCAGGAACTGCTGGCCGGACACGCGCTCCAGCTGGTCACGCTCGTGCTGTCGGGAACTGCGGGCGCGTTGGAGTCCGTTCCCTCCCCGGCCTTCCACTTCAGAATCCGCAGTGTTGCTCCGCCGGCAGATGTCTCGATGAACGCCACCTTCGAGCCGTCGAGCGACAACACCACAGAAGTCGCCGCCGTACCCGTTCCCGTGTAGTAGGACCAGTAGACCGTGGGTACCGCTCCAGAACACCCGGAGTAGAGGTTGTCATAAGCAACGATATTCGCTTCCCGGTTTCCGCTGTTCGAGCCTGCCTGGCCGGTGTTGTAAACGACGAAATCAGGGCTGGCATCTCCGGCGCACGTGCCCGCCGCGGTCGTCGAGAAAGAATATTTGGCGGGGTACTGGCCGGCCCCAACCGTCGCGCTGCTGCCCAGGTTCATCTGCCAGTCGCTGTGAATGCTCCCCGCCACACTCTTGTGACCGGGCCCCTCAAACGACTTGCCGTGTTGGTTCGAGCTTCTGTCATGTGAATCCGCTCGAGCGCCACGGGATTCGGCAACCGTCGCCGCGGCGTGGCGCTTCGTCTGAAGCATGACGTAGCGGCGATCGCTGACGATCCGCTCCCAATCCTGGTGACGCCCGCCCCGGATCGCATCCCTCTCGCTGCCTGCCGGCGAAAACACCAGGTGATGATGCGTCCAGTCATCGGGCAGCCCGGTGTGCACGGTGCTGCCAGCCGTCGGCGCGTGCTGCGCCACCAGCGGAAGGCTGAAAAGGGCTAGAACTGCGAAAACAATCCGGAAAATCGAGTCACGTGAGCAGGAAGAATTCGCACTCGACATGAATTGGGGTCCTCTGCATAGGAAAGTGCGTCGCCGAGGATTGTAGCGGTTTCTTTTCACGTGGCAATTGCAGGAAAGTAACTGGAAAGCTAATCCGGCATCGACTATTAGTAACTGCCTCCCTTTGACGCATTGCACGCCCATCACAGTTCCCGAATCTCAGCCGGCGCTTGACACCCGCCTCCCAGTATTGTCTAGTGGAATTAATTCAGAGGCGAAGGAGTTCGCCTGAACCGCTGTCCTTCTGTTGCCGGACAGATGATGACTCCTGGCAGGGCATCCTGCTGCGGAGTCCTTTCCCGGCGCGATCCCTGCAAATCCAGACTGAGCCGAATGCGCAGCCTTGCTGCGTTTCGGCCGCAGTGCCCAGCAAGGAGGGGGATTGCAAAAGTATCTGCTCATCGCGCTCGGCGGCGCCCTTGGCTCCGTCGCGCGCTACTGGATCGGCGCGGCGGTGACCAATCGCCTCGGCGCAAGGTTCCCGTATGGAACAGTCATCATCAATCTGACGGCATGCGTGGCGATCGGATTTTCGGTAACCTGGCTGGCGCGGCGCACCGGCCTCAGCGTTGCCTGGCGTTATCTTGTTCCCATCGGGTTTGTCGGGTCCTACAGCACCTTCTCCACCTACGAGTGGGAGACGCTGGGGCTGATCCGCGCCGGAAGCTTCCCTGCTGCCGCAATCTATTCTCTGGGAAGCCTCGTGCTTGGCCTCGCAGCAACCTGGTGCGGGATGGTGGCCGGGGAGTGGCTGTCATGAGAGAGCCGGAAAGGACTGCATCATGCTGACCACGGGCAAGGCGCTGAAAGTCTCGATCACCGTCAGCGAATCGGCAAAGTACCACGGCGCGCCTGCTTACTCCAGCATCCTGGATTTTCTCTTCTACCGCGGCGTCAGCGGCGCCACGGTGCTGAAAGGCGTGGCCGGCTTCGGGGCGGATCATCATCTGCACACCGCGGCGATCGTCGAGGTTTCCGACAAGCTGCCCGTCCGCATCGAGTTCGTCGAGACGCGGGAGAAGGTAACGGAGCTGATGGGCAAGCTCCAGGAGATGGCCGGAACCGGCCTCATCGAAGTGCAGGAAACCTCGGTGGTGAAGCCTGCCGAGGCAGGCGCCAAGCCGAAGGCCGTGCCCGAGCATATGAAGATGGAAGGCAAGGCGCTCATGATGCGCATCTACATCGGCGAATCGGACCGCTGGCAGGACAAGCCGCTGCACCAGGCGCTCGTCCAGGCGATGCGCGCCAACGACATTGCCGGCGTCACCGTCTATCGCGGCATCCAGGGCTACGGCGCGCACCGCCGATTCCACAAAGACAAGCCTCTGCACCTCTCCCACGACGCGTCGATCATGCTCTCGGCCATCGACACAGAAGCAAAGCTGAACGCCTTCATGCCCGTGGTGGACCGCATGGTCGAGGAGGGCCTGGTCGTGCTGTCCGACGTAGACATCATCAAATATTCGTGGCGCCCTCCTGAGCTGGAGCCGGAATAAAATCCATGTCGCCGATGAAAGAACAATTCGAGGCGCGCATGCTGCGCATCCACTTTGGCGAGAGCGACAAATGGCAGGGCAAGCCTCTGCACGAGGCGATTCTCGCTAAATGTCAGGAGCTGGGCCTTGCGGGAGCCGTCGTTTATCGCGGCATCGAAGGCTACGGCACCAGCACGCGCGTACGCCACGCCAGCCTGTGGAAGCTCTCGCGCGATGCTCCCATCATGGTCAGCATCATCGACACCGAAGTGAACATCGCGAAGCTGCTGCCGCACCTCGATGCCATGGTCGGCGAGGGGCTGATCGCCGCCTCAACCGTGCAGGTGACGCGCTACACCCGCGACGCCTCCGGGCCGTCCAGCCGCTGAACAGAGCCCAGGCGCTCCTCGCTCACGACGCCTGGATTTCGCGCAGGTTCATGAAGCCGCCATCAAGGTAATAGTTCTCGCCGGTGATGAAGCTGGCCTCATCGGAGCACAGATACAGCGCGAGGTTCGCCACTTCCTCCGGCTCTGCCATGCGGCCCACAGGCTGCGCCGCAGAAAGTTTTCCCATCATCTCGCTCTCGCGCCCGGGATAGTTCTTCGCCAGGAATCCGTCGACGAAGGGCGTGTGCACGCGGGCAGGAGAAATGGCATTGCAGCGTATCCCGTCGTGCAGGTAATCGCGCGCAATGGAGAGCGTCATTGAAAGCACGGCGCCCTTGCTGGTCGAGTAGGCGAAGCGATTCGCCAGCCCAGCTGTGGCGGCGATGGAGCACATGTTCAGGATCAGCCCGCCGTGATTGCCCTGCATATGTCCGATGATGGCCCGCGTGCAGAGATAAACACCCTTCACGTTGACGCGCAGGATGCGGTCGAAGTCCTCCTCAGAGGTCGTGGTCAGGCTGCCCACGTGCGCAATCCCTGCGTTGTTGACCAGAATGTGCACGTTCCCGGCCTGAAGGAGCTGATTGAAGACACCGTCGACGCTCTTCGCCTCGCTCACGTCGCAGGCATGGGCGTCTGCCGATCCGCCGGCCTCCCTGATCTGCGTGGCCGCCGCAGCGGCTGCTTCTTTCTTCAGGTCCAGAATGTGCACCGCCGCGCCATGCCGCGCAAGTTTCTGAGCGATCGCGAGACCAATGCCGCTGGCCCCGCCGGTGATGATTGCCGTTTTACCTTTCAGAGAAAAAGGAATCGCGGAACCGGGTTGCATCGTCCCTCTCATTTCAGGTTGGTGCAATTATTTCATGTGAAATGACGAGAAATCGCCGCATCGCGTCTACCTTGTCCCGCATAACGGTCAGATTTTCAGCCGAGGCGCGCGGCTCGACCTCCGTCGTCCGCACGGCGCAAAATCACGAATAGCCTCTGTGCAGCCACAACGTCCCAAACTCGGTCAGAACTTTCTCGTCAACCCCACGGCGCAGGCGGCCATCGCCGACGCCCTCGGAGATATGACGCATCGCACCGTCGTCGAGATCGGCCCGGGCCGCGGTGCGATCACCGCCATCCTCGCCTCCCGTGCCCAACGCCTCATCGCCATTGAACTCGACCGCGATCTGGCTCCGCGCCTGCGTCAACAATTTGCGGACCGGCCCAGCGTCACCATCCTCGAGCAGGACATCCTCACGACCGACCTCCCCTCGCTCCGCGAGCCCGGCCCTGGCGACGACAAGCTGCTCGTCGTCGGCAACCTTCCCTACTACATCACCTCGGACATCCTGCTGCACCTCTTCGCCGCGCACCGGTACATCGAGCGCGCCGTCGTGATGATCCAGCGCGAAGTGGCCGATCGCGTGGCCGCCTCGCCGGGCACGCGCGACTACGGATTGCTCTCCGCGACCACGCAGCTCTACGCCCGCGCCGAAAAGCTGTTCACACTTCCGCCAGCCGCGTTCTCGCCGCCGCCGCAGGTGCATTCAACCGTGCTGCGCCTGACCATGGCGCCGCGATTCGAGGAACTGGGACTCACGCCCACAGCGGAACGACCCGACCCCGTCGCCGATTTCATCGCACTTCTCAGAGTCGGTTTCGCGCAGAAGCGCAAGATGCTCGCAAAGAACCTGCGCACCGCCGGCTACGACGCCGCTGCAGTCACCGCTGCATTCGAATCCTGCGGCATCCCGCCCCAATCCCGCGCTGAACAGATCGACCTGCCCGCGATGGCCTGCCTCTTCCGCCGCGTATCATCTCGCTAGCCGCTTCTGGGCTAATTTTTTCGCTAACCGCTCTATCGCTAACCGCCTTTTCGCTAGCCGCCTTTTCGCTAACCGCTTCTCCGCTCCGCTTCAGTGCACCTTCACCGACCCATCCTTCTCGTGCGTCACTTTGCGGAAGAGCCACACCATGCACCCGGCCGCGAACGTCACCAGCGCCGTCCAGCGAAAGACATCCACAAACGCCCACAGCATGGCCTGGCGCTGCAAGTGCATGTACATCGTCCCCAAACCCGCCGCCTGTCCCGCGGGATGCCCCAGCTGGCGCGCAAAATATCCCGTCATGCCCCAGAGCCGCGTCTGAAACCAGCTTCCCGTCTGCGGAACCGCTGCCGCAATCACGCTCTGGTGATACGCCGCCCGCCGCGCCAGCGCTGTCGTCGCCATCGAGATCCCGATCGAGCCGCCGATATTCCGCAGCAGGTTAAAAATTCCCGTCGCGTTGCCCATCTGCTCATTGCTGATGCTCGACGTCGCCATATACCCAATCGGCACAAACAGAAACGCCATCCCCGTTCCGGTCAGCATGATCGGAATCAGCATGGTTGTCGGCCCGATGCCGGGGTTCAGATTCGCAAACCAGATGGTGAAGACCCCGAACGCCGTAAACCCCAGCGTCAGCAGCCAGCGGTTATCCACGCGGCTGCTGATGTACCCCACAATCGGCAAACCCATCATCGATCCCAGCCCTCGCGGCGCCACGACAAATCCCGCCGTCAGCGCCGTGTACCCCATCACCTCCTGGTAATAGAGCGGCATCATCGCCACCGTCACATAGATCGCAAATCCCAGCATGAAAATCAGCAGACAGCCGACCGCAAAATTCCGGTTCTCGGCCAGGATGCGCAGATTGACCAGCGGCCTCTGCTTCTTCCAGGAATGCCACACGAACCACGCCAGTGAAACGATCAGGATCAGCGTCGTCCAGCGAATCCAGACCGCTCCGAACCAGTCGTCTTCCTGGCCCTTGTCGAGAATCACCTGCAGACACCCGGTCCACAGGCACAGCAGCGCAAGTCCCAGATTGTCGAAGGCGCCCGGTTTTGCGTGCCGGATGTACGGTGGATCCTGCACGTTGCGGCTGATCATGTACACGGCCAGCATTCCGACCGGAATATTGATGTAGAACGCGTATCGCCAGCTCAGCGTATCGGTCAGCCATCCGCCCAGCGTTGGCCCCAGCACCGGCGCCACCACCACGCCGAATCCAAACAGCGCCATGGCGGCTCCGCGCCGCTTCGGCGGGAAGCTCTCCATCAGAATCGCCTGGGCCATCGGCTGCAGGGCGCCCCCGCCTGCTCCCTGCATCACCCGCGCCAGCAGCAGCAGTCCCAGTGATGGAGCAGCCCCGCAGAAAAACGACGAGGCCGTGAACAGGACCACGCACGTGATCAGAAACCGCTTCCGCCCGAAACGCAGCCCAAACCAGTTCGCCGCCGGCAGCACCACCGCGTTAGCGATCAGGTAGCTGGTCAGCACCCAGGTCGCTTCCGAATTCGAGGCCGCCAGCGATCCCGCAATATACGGCAGCGCCACCGACGCGATCGATGTATCCAGCACCTCCATGAACGTGGCCAGCATCACCGAGATCGCGACGATCCACGGATTCGCCGCCGGCGCTGCAGCGGCCTGCTCCCCCCGCAGGCTCGGCGGCCGCACCGCACCCGTTTCCGCTGAGACGAGCGGGCGTTCGAGAACCGGGCTTTCCACCAGCGTCGGCACCGGATCCCTCCAGGCGACGCTTCAGCCTAGGTCTGGCCGCCCCAAAATCGCAGTATCCCCGGTCACAGGGTCCTTTCGGTGTTCGGCCTCGAGTTCCTATCCTCAACCCATGCCGGAAATCCTCATCCGCGCCGCCGTCCCCACCGACTGTTCTCCCCTGGCAGAGCTTTGCTTCGCCCTTTGGCCGGAGTCCCCGCTGGAAGAGCACGCGCGGGAACTCGCCGAGCGCCTCTCCGGCCGCATCCCTGGCACCCTGCCGCTCTCGTACTTCGTGGCCGAGACGACGGCACGACAGATCGTCGGCTTCATCGAAACCGGCCTCCGCTCCCACGCCGACTGCTGCGATCCAACCCACCCGGTTGGCTTCATTGAAGGCTGGTACGTCAAGCCGGAATTCCGGCGCAACGGCCTTGGCCGTCGCCTCGTCGCTGCCGCCGAAGACTGGGCCCGCGCACACGGCTGCCGGGAAATGGCTTCGGACACCGGCGTCGACAACGCCGCGTCGCAGCGCTGTCATGAAGCGCTCGGATATGAGGCCGTCAGCCGTGCCGTCAACTACCGCAAGCCGCTTTGACGGGATGGCTGTTGGCCAATCGTCCACCTCACCGCCCCAGCCCAATTAATCCCCACTTCTCCACACCTCGGTAACCTGTAGACTGCTTTTGAACCCCACCATTACCAGCGGGTACTCTTCGCCGATTCCGCATCCAGTGCGGCGAGCGCCCGATGGTAGACTCGGGGCGAAATTCTAGAGTCCAGCAGGCATTGGCGCCCGGCCCAAACCAACCGACCGGCGCCCGGAATGGAGAACTCCGTGGCAGATGATCGTCAGCGCGCCGTAGAACTGGCGCTTTCGCAAATTGAAAAGCAGTTCGGTAAGGGATCCATCATGCGCCTCGGCAGCAAAGAGGCCATCGTTCCCATCGCCGTCATCTCCACCGGATCCATCTCCTTCGACGCCGCCCTCGGCGTGGGCGGAGTTCCCCGCGGCCGCGTCATCGAAATCTTCGGCCCTGAGTCTTCCGGCAAAACCACCATCACCCTGCAGATCATCGCCGAAGCCCAGAAGGCCGGCGGACTGGCTGCCTTTGTCGATGCCGAGCACGCCCTCGACCCGCAGTACGCCAAAAAGCTGGGCGTCGATATCGACAACCTCCTCATCTCCCAGCCCGATTACGGCGAGCAGGCCCTCGAAATCACCGAAGCCCTGGTCCGCTCCGGCGCCATCGACGTCCTTGTCGTCGATTCGGTGGCCGCCCTCGTTCCCAAGGCGGAACTCGATGGCGAGATGGGCGACTCCCACATGGGTCTGCAGGCCCGCCTCATGTCCCAGGCGCTCCGCAAGCTCACCGGAACCGTCTCCAAATCAAGAACCTGCCTTATCTTCATCAACCAGATTCGGGAGAAGATCGGCGTCATGTTCGGCAATCCGGAGACCACCACCGGCGGCCGCGCCCTCAAGTTCTACTCCTCGGTCCGCATCGATATCCGCCGCATCGCCGCGGTCAAGGAGGGCGACAGCGTCGTCGGCTCGCGCACCAAAGTCAAGATCGTCAAGAACAAGGTCGCCGCTCCCTTCCGCGAGGCCGAATTCGACATCCTCTACGGCGAAGGCATCTCCCGCGAAGGCGATGTGCTCGATCTGGCGGTGGCCAACAACATCGTCGAGAAGAGCGGCGCGTGGTTCAGTTTTGGTGGCGAGCGCATCGGCCAGGGCCGCGAAAATGTCCGTCAGTTCCTCAAGGACAACCGCGACACCTTTGCGAAGATCGACACCCAGCTGCGGCAAAAGCTCGGAATCGGGGCTAAACCCGCTGCGCCGGAACTGCCTGCTGTCCCCCCGAACGGCGCCGCTCACGCCCAGGAAGTCGTCCGTCCGGCGCGTCGCCAGTAACTTTAAGACTTTTCCACAGAAGAAACCCCTCCGCCGGAGGGGTTTCTGTTTTCGGGGCATCTCCGGCCGCCCTTCGCTCATCGAACCGGGAAACTGCAGTCCAGGGTTCGCGCGACCGCCTTGGTCTGTCTGGGCGAACCAATTCATGTCGCAGTCTTCTGCCTTCAGATCCGGATTACCAGAATCCGGAAACCCGAGTTCTCCATCCAGCAGCCTCCATTCGGGCAGCCATACGGCCCATTTCTATTCAGACGACGATGGCCTTGTCACTGAAGTGGGCCAGATTTTCGCTGCTGCTTTGCAGGCGGGCGGAAGCGCGATCATTATCGCCGACCCCTCGCATCGGCAAAGCTTCGCACAGTATCTTGAGTCCCGCGGCATCGATCTGGTCCGCGCGACCAGCACCGGCCGCTGGATCGCTCTGGATGCCTCGGCTGCTCTGGCGGAGTTCATGGTGGATGGCTGGCCCGACACCCAGCGTTTCAACATGCTCATCGGCGGCATCCTCGACCGGCTCACCGCCACGGCGCTGCCTTCAGCCAATCCGCCCGTCGCTGCCTACGGAGAGATGGTCTCGGTCCTCTGGCGGCGGGGAAAGCAGGCCGCCGCACTCCGCCTTGAAGAGTTGTGGTGCGAGCTCGGCCGCACCCGCCTCTTCCACCTCTCGTGCGGCTGGCCGCTCTCATTCTTCAGGGATGATCGGGATTCTCTGGTGGTCGACAAGATCGGCGCCTTGCATACGCACGTGTTGCCCAATGTGGGCCTGCAGCCGGCGGGCGCCGGCAGGAATCCGCGCGGCGGCCTCCTCTGGCAGATCAAAGCCAACAAGGTGCTGCAGCGCGTCTCCAGCATCTCCCGCCAGACGCTCGGCTTTTATCGCGATCTCTCTTCGCCTGCATGGATCAACGTGCAGGATGCGATTGACGAAGTGCTCGCCATGTATGAGGCGCGCCTGCGCAACCGCGAGATCACCGTCGTCCGCAAAATCCACCCCAACCTCAAACTCTTCGCCTCCCTGGGGGAGATGAAGTACATCCTCTCGAAGCTGATCGCCAACGCCTTCGACTCTTCCTTCAAGGGATCGAGGATTTATCTTTCCGCCCGCGCCGCGCACCATCCGCAAACCGGAACCCGTGGCGTTCGCATTTCGGTTGGCGACCAGGGCTTCGGGCTGGATCCCGCGGAGCTCGCTCAGGTCTTCTCTCCCTTCTTCGCCTCGCGCAAAGACATCAACGTCGGCCTCGGTCTCTGGACGCTGAAAGACCTGCTCGAGCGCCGCGGCGGCTTTATCCGCTGCCGCAGCAAGGCTGCCGAGCCCTCCGGCACCATCATGAGCGCCTTCCTCCCAACGCATCCCGTGGCTGCTGCGCCGGGTAGCGCTCAATCCCACGCCGCCTGAGCGCTCTCCGGAACTACCGCCGGCCCAGCGCCAGCGTGAACCGCACGCCCGTCGTGAAATTGAACGGCAACGACGGGTACCCGATCGGCCCGATGTGCTGATTGCTGGTCAGATTGTTGAGCTGCGTGGTCACCGCCGCCCAGGGCTTCACCTGATAACTGGCGCCGAGGTCGATCTTCGCGTAGCCGTAGTCCAGGTTGCGGTTGGGCAACAGCAGCGTGTTGCCGAAATTCACGTCGCTGCCTCCCAGAAACGTCGAATCGTCACTGCGGCTGGCGAAGGCGCTGTCCAGCACCCCGGTCCACTTCTTCCCCGTGTAGATCACGCTCGCAAATCCGCTGTGTGGAGGCCGCCGGAACGGCCGCGCGCCCACCAGCGGCGAGTAGTTCCCGATGGGAATGTTCGGGAAGTTCGGATTCGTACTCGGTGCGATCGCATCCGACGAAAATGACCGCTGCACCACCGCATCGAGATACGTGTATCCGCCGCGGAAGAAGACGTTGCGACCGAGGCCGTACTCCACTTCCGATTCCACCCCCTGCGCCTTGTAAGCCAGAGAATTCAAATCCAGCGCAAACGCGAAATTGTTGTTCAGAAAATTCAGCAGGCTCTGCTGCTGTGCCGCCGACAGGTTTGGCAGCAGAGCCGGCAACACCGACGCGGGCACTGCTTCAATCTGGTTGCCGAATTCATTGTGGAAGTACGTCGCCCGCAGCATCACCTTTTCGTTCAACAGGCTCTGCTCCACGCCCCCGTCATAGGTACGCGACAGCTGCGCGCCAATCGGCCCGATGCCATACTGTGCGGCCGCTGCCTGCCCGCCATTCTGAAGCAGAAACGCATACAGCGATCCAAACTGCGCGTCGATGGTCGGCTCCTGATAGCCGCGCGCAAAGTTGAAGTCGATCTTCGTCCCATGCAGCACGCCCTGGCCTGGCCGCACCAGATACCAGGCAACGCCGACGCGCGGTGTCCCTACCGTGCCGAACAGCTGATTCTTTTCGATGTTCCCTGCCGCCGTATAGAAGAGTCGGTTTTTGAATTGCCCGCCGATCTGCGCCTGATAGTCGTAGTTCGCCCGCTCCACCGATTCG
>DATGJK010000046.1:0-6413 GCA_035295245.1 Acidobacteriaceae bacterium | reverse complement strand
TCTATGCGCTGCTGCAAGGCTGGCCGACGCCTCGCCAACTCGAGTTTGCCTGCGCCGCCGCCGCGCTGAACTGCACCGCTCTCGGGGCCCGCGGCGCCATTCAGCCCGTCGCTGCAATCGAAAGGTGCATCGCGGCCGGCCCTCGTCATCGTTACGCGTTCTAATCGCTCGACCGAACGGCTTTGCCGCCCGGGTCCTTTCTTACGCTTCGGTCTCGTTTTCTCTTGGGGAATGCCCACTCGGGAGAAGTGGGGTTCGAACCCTTTGCCGACTCGGGCTACCGAACACACCATGGTGCCGCGCGACCCGCTTGCCTGCGTCAGGCATGAGTCGCCTCCTCGGCTGCGGCCTGCGCCCGGCTCATGGCCGGGCGTACTGCTTGAGGAAGTCCCAGATCACTTGCGGGCCGTTGATGTCGTGATTCTGCGGGCCGAGGATGCGGTCCACCAGCTGAGCATGACGCGCATCCGCGATGACGTCGGGCATGCGATGGCCGCCGCCTTCGACCCGATACAGCACCACCCCGATGCCGGCCGGGCAGCGCGAGTTTACTCGCACCACATGGGAGCCATCGTCGCGAGCCACATCCGGCAGCGCGGTGGCGTCGGCGTCATCCGGCGCGCAGCCATCCAGCTTTCGCCAGAAACGCAGGGTGTCCTCGGCGGAAAGCAGGCCGGAAACGCCCATCATTCGGCTGCGACCGCGGCCACCGGCGAAGTTCACCAGCGGATCGGCGGTTCCGTTCATCAGTATCAGAGGGGTGCCCTGCTGGGGATGGCAGACCGCCACCATCGTTTGTGTCATTGCCATGATCGTGCTGCTGACTGCCGCGACCAAGCCGGGGCGCTCGCAGGCCAGGCTCATGGCCATCGCGCCGCCGTTGGAGATGCCGGCGACATAGACACGGCGCGGATCGGCGATTCCGCGCGCGACCAGGTCCTGAATCAGCGCGGCGAGGAATTTCACGTCATCGGTGCCCGGCGGCGGCCGGCGGCCGGCCACTTCGGCATCGCTGCGCAAATCCGCCCAGGCGTGATTGAGCCCGTCCGGCAACGCCAGGGCGAAACCCTCGTGGCGAGCCACCGCCGGCCATGAGGTGTGTTCGAGCAGGTCGCGGCCCTGCTGGCTGTTGCCGTGTAGCACCAGCACCAGCGGCGCGGGCACGCGGGCGGGTGTCTGCAAGTGATAGGTGCGCGGAGTACCGTCGATCATAAGGGTATCGGCGGTACCGGCCCGCACTGGCAGGGCGATCGTCAGACTGAGTAAGGCAGGCGGCAACAGGCGCAACACGGCTGACTTCACCAAATTCCTGCAGTCAAATCTGACATAGGGGTTAAGGATATTGACCTCCGGAATGCCTTCATTGCGTTCAGACCCGAAGATTCAAAATGACCGCTCAAAAAGGGGAATCTGGACGGCAGAGCTATCCGCGGCAGTTTCTCGCCCACTCCGCGGTTGTCTCCGCGAGCTCCCGCAACACTTCCGCATCCGTATTCCCCGATTTCTTCAGTACGTGAAACGAATGATCCGCTCCATCCATCACGTGTAGTGTCGCTCGCTCGCCCAACTCCTTGCAAATCGGCCGCAGCAATCCCAGGTCGGCCAGGTCGTCGCGCGTCCCTTGCAAGAACAGCATCGGTTGCTTCACCTTCCACAGATGTTCCGCGCGTTTCGTTCCTGGCCGCTTCGGCGGATGCAGCGGAAATCCGAAAAAGATGAGTCCCGCCACTTGCGGCAGTTTTCCCTCTGCCGCGGCCGTCGAAGTCATCCTCCCGCCAAAGGACTTCCCTCCCGCCAGCACCGGCAAACCGGAAAACGCAACTCTCGCGGCTTGCACGGCTGCCGCCACCGTCGCCGCAGCCACCTCGGGCGAATCCGGCTTGCCTTTTTTTTCCTCCATATAGGGGAATTGGTATCTCAGCGTAGCTACACCGACGGCCGCGAGTTCCATCGCCAGTGCGCCCATAAAGGGATGGCGCATACCTGCGCCCGCTCCGTGCGCCAGCGCCATCACCCATCGCGCGTGTGCCGGCCGCAGGAGCAGCGCCGAAACCTCACCGGCGCCTGCTACCGCAATCCGCAGCTCTCTCTCAGTCGTCTTCGCCTCCCGCGCGCGCCCTGCGCATCCTTCCATCCGCTGCTATTCATAACGCAGCGCGACAACCGGGTCCACCCGCATCGCTCGCCGCGCCGGGAGGTAACAGGCTGCCAGCGCCACTCCCATCAGCAACAGCACAACTCCGCCGAAGGTCGCGGGGTCATAGGCGCTTACGCCGAATAGCATCTGCGCCATCAGCCGAGTTAAGCCCAGCGCGGCCGCAACGCCGATGCCCACGCCAATCAGCGCCATCCTTCCGCCCTCTCCGAGGACCAGTCGCAGCACATCGCTCTCCTGCGCTCCCAGCGCCATTCTCGTGCCAATCTCCTGCACGCGCTGGCCCACGAGATACGAAACCACGCCATAGATGCCGATGCTGGAAAGCGCCAGCGCCAGTCCGGCGAACAGCCCCAGCAGGATCATCGAAAATCGCCGCGCCGCGAGCGATTGGGCGATAATCTCCTCCATGCTGCTCACGTCAAAGATGACCTGCTCGCTGTTCGCCTGTTGCAGCGCTTGCCGGATCGTGCCGGCCAGCGCTTCCGGCGGACCCTCCGTCCGCACCGCCACCGAAACGCCATTCATTACCAGCGGCATGAACCGGTCCTGCAGTTGCATCAGCCCGATGTAGCATTGCGCCTGCAAATTGCTCTTGGCGTCCGCGTCCAGCCCCCAGTGCTTGACGTGCCCGGTCACGCCGACGATCTCCGCTTCGCTGTCCATCAGCCCGAAATGGATGTGCTTCCCGACCGGGTCTTGGTTCGGAAAATATTTCTTCGCGAAGCTCTCGTCAATCACCGCCACCAGCGGAGTGTGCTCCGTGTCCTGCTCCGTCAGGAATCTGCCTTCCTTTAGCGGAATTCCCATCACCTTCGCGTAGTCCGCCTGCACCAGGTAAAAAATTGTCCAGTTCATCTCGGCGTCCGACGCCGGCTTCGGCTGCCCCTGCATCCAGAACGGAATCTCGGAATCTCCGTTCATCGGCAAAGAGCCGCCCGTCACCGATGTGGCCACAACGCCGGGCACGCTCTGCACCGTTTCGCGGAGCGCTCGCAGGGCCGCTCGGATCGTCGCGGGGTTCTGTCCCGCCGCCGGCGGCAGCGAAGCGTCAAAGGTCAGCACGTTCTTCGCGTTAAACCCCGGATTCACGTTGAGGAGCAGCGCCAGGCTGCGGATCATCAGCCCGGCTCCAATCAGCAGCACGACGGCCATCGCCATCTCCACCACCACGAACACTCGCTGCGTCCGGTTCCGTGCTCCGCTCCCTCCGCGGCCCCCCTCCTTCAGCGTTTCTTGCAAGTCCGTGCGCCAGCCGCGCAGCGCGGGCGCCAGTCCAAACACAATTCCAGCAAGCAGGGAAATCCCCAGCGTGAAGAAGAGCACCCGCCCGTCGATTCCGATCTCCCTGGCTCGAGGCAGCGCCTGCGGCAGAGCCGAAAGCACGAATTTCGTGCCCCACCATGCGATCAGCAACCCCATCGCCCCTCCGCCCAGCGCCAGCAGCACGCTCTCCGTCAGCAATTGCCGGATCACCCGGCCGGGGCCCGCCCCCATCGCCGCACGCACCGCGAATTCACGCCTCCTCGCCGTGGATCGCGCCAGCAAGAGATTGGCCACGTTCGCGCACGCTATCAGCAGCACGAATGCTACCGCCCCCAAAAGCACGAGCAGAAACGGCTCGATGTCCCCAACCAGATCCTTCTTCAAGCCGACCAGGTTGATCCCCGATTCGTGATTCGATTCCGGATACGCCGCCGCCAGACTTTGGGCGATCGCATCCATGTCTGATTGCGCCTGTCTCTCGCTGACTCCGGCTTTCAGCCGTCCCACCGCGTTCGTTCCCATGCTGATGCGCCGGTCGCGGAATGTCGGGTCGTTCCATTGCCCAATTGGCGTGTAGATGTCGCGCGGCAGACTCCGCAGTTGAAAGCTGCCCGGAATCACTCCGACGATCGTGTAGAGCGTTCCGTTCAGCTCGATCTTTCTGCCGACAATATCTTCCGCGCCGCCGAATTTTCTCTTCCACAGGCCCGCGCTGATGAGCGCCACCGGCTCCGCCCCCGGCTGATCCTCCTCGGGTCGAAACGTGCGCCCCCTCTCCGCGTTCACGCCGAGCACGCGAAAAAAATCCGCCGAAATCATGTAGCCCCGCAGCCGTTCCGCTTCTCCCTGTCCCGTCAAATTGAAATCGCTGCTGCGAAAGGCCGCCAATCCCGAAAAACTGCTGTTGCTCCTCTGCCAGTCCAGAAAATTGGGATAACTGATCGAGCTTTCCTGGAACTGAGGCGTCCTCGAATACACCATCAGCAACTGCTCCGGGTGCGGGTAAGGCAACGGATTCAACAGCACGCCATTGACGACTGAAAATAGCGCCGTGTTCGCTCCAATTCCGAGGGCCAGCGTCAGAATCGCGATCGCCGTAAACCCGCGATTCTTCCGCAACATCCGCAAGCCGTACTGAACGTCCTGCCAGAACACCGTCATCGAGAGCCTCCGCTAGAGGAGCAGTCCTGCTCTTCCCTCTAAGCAACGAAGCTCGCGCCCGATTTGTTCCTCGAAAATACCAATCAGCTTGGCGAAGGAGCTTTCAAGCGCCAAATGCCCCGGCCCCGCGGGGACCGGGGTTTAGTTCATTTCATGCGATCAGCCTGCGCGAATGGAGCGACGAGAGGCTTTTCCTGTGAATGGCTACGGAAGAAGTTCGCTTCAGCGATTCGTGAGGTGGCCCGCCGCCTCGCCGGGCCCGCTGGGCGGGGCCGCGCGCCTGCACGCTGATCTACTTCCCGGCGTTTTGCAATTCGCCGAGCGCCGCCAGCACTTCCTCGCTGTGCGTCGAAGGCTTTACGTCCAGCCACACTTTGCGCACAATTCCGTTCGGATCGATCAAGAAGGTATGCCGCGCCGACAGTTTCGTAACCGCGAGATTCATCACCGAATCGTAGGTTTGCGAAACGCTCTGCTTCGTGTCCGCCAGCAGCTTAAAGCTGAGTCCTTCTTTCGCGCAGAACTGCTTGTGCGAATCCTCGTCTTGCATGCTGACGCCCAGAATGACCGCGTTCTTCTGTTCGTATTGCGCAATGTCCCGCTGGAAGTTGTGCGCCTCCACCGTACACCCGCTCGTGAAATCTTTCGGATAAAAGTACAGCACCACCCATTTGCCCTTGAAGTCGTGCAAGCTTACCGGTTTTCCCTCTTGCGAATTCAACGTGAAGTCCGGCGCCGGACTGCCGACTTCGGGCGCCTTTCCGCCGGCCTTTGCGCTGCGCAGAAAAACGACCGCCGCCGACCCAACCACGACCAGCACCACCAATACCATGATCATCTTTTTCATCGCGCACTCCCCTTTCGACAGGACTCTCGCCCCCGCCGCTTTATTCCCTCTGGGGGCTCGGCTTTCCGTTACAAGGGTTGAACGTGCGGCCTCCCGGCGGGTTTGCCCATTTTACTTTTTTCGCCCCTCTTTGGTCACTTCTGTGAAAAAAGCCCGAATCCCAGCCGGACCTGAATCGTATTGATCCCCGGATTCAGATTGGCGATGCTCGCGTTCGAAATGTGCATGAACCGCACTTCCGCGCTCCAGTTGTGCCTCTTTCTCAGAAAGTGCACTCCCAGCGCGCCGCCCGTCGTAAAGTTCACGTGCGAGGTATTCTCCGGCACCTTCACATTGGTAAACAGCGTCCCGGCTCCAATTTCCAAATAGGGAACTGCCTTCTGGTGTGTGTCCAGCAGCCATTTGAACGCGAAGGGGTTTACCCCCGCGCCGTACGCCGTGCCGCTCCGCTGCGTCACCAGAAACACCGGTACGGCGTCTATGGCGTACTCCAGCCGCCCACGCAGAAATCCCGGACCATGCGGCGCCGTCAGCACCAACCCAAAGCGTCCGCCCAGATTGAAAATGCCGTCATTCTGCTGGCTGCCGTTGATCCCGTGCCCGCCGCCCGTCCACACTTGCCATTCGTGCCCGCCTTCAACCGGCCCCGCTTGCCCTCGCGCCCGCGGAGCCAGGCTGAGGGCGGCCACGGCGCAGAGCGCCAAACAGACCGCCTCGCTCCTCAGCTTTTTGCGCACCATGCATTCTCCAAGCTTCCCGCGTTAGCATACGGCGTTTCCTTCCGCTTTCCCACTGATTCACCCGCCTCTCCTTCATCAGCTGCGGTCTCTTGCTCATTGCGATTAATCGGCGTTTACAGACGGCATTAACCATGCTTAACTACAATCGGCCGCGCACGATGGCTTGTCCGCGGCTTTTGGTGAATTCCGTCCTCGCCTCAAACTGTGTCAGGAGGATCCCATTCCGGGTGCCGTTCCAAGGGGT
>DATGJK010000045.1:0-3750 GCA_035295245.1 Acidobacteriaceae bacterium | reverse complement strand
CTTCGTCTTCAGTCGATCCAGGTTGTCGTACGTGTACGTCGTCGTCCCGCTTGCGTCGGTCATCGTGGCGCGCTTGCCGGTCGCCGTATATGTGAAGCTCTCCGTCGGCTCGTTTAGACTCGGGTCGGGAATCTGTAAGCGGCTGAGAATCACCGTGCCCGCGCACCCCGATTCGGGGACGAATCAGGGTGGGAATTAAGCTTGGGCGGGCGCCCAGTTGTGCGGGAGAAGTTCGGCGACCCGGGTGATGGGGTGGTCGGCGATGCGCGACAGGACATCCTTGAGCCAGGTGAACGGGTCGACGCCCACTCGCTGACAGGAGGCCGTGAAACTGCGCAGCACCGCGGCCGTCTTGCCGCCCTGATCGCTACCGAAGAAGACCCAGTTGTGGCGGCCGATCGCCACACTACGGATCGCGCGTTCGGTGGCGTTATGCCGACTCCCGGATTATGCCGCGTGGACGGGATTCGGTGGATTCCTCATTGCTTGCATGATTTCGCTACTCTGAATTGGCCCACTTCGATACTCTGATTTGGCCCCCCTGTTCAAGACGTGAACCGGATATTCTGTTTCCGACCTGAAGAGGTCGAGAACGGAGGCCGGTTGAACAGGAGGCAGAAAGTGGAGTTATTCGAGCAGATCCGGCGCGAGTATGAACACGGCGTCGGGACAATCAAAGGAGTGGCCCGGAAGTTTGGGGTGCACCGGCGGATGGTGCGGGATGCAATCGCGAGCGCTGTTCCACCACCGCGCAAAGCGGCGCCGCGGGAAAGGCCGAAACTGGGCGCGGCAGTCGCGTTCATTGACGAGATTCTGCAGGCGGACCGGAAGGCGCCGCGGAAGCAGCGTCACACCGCCCGCCGGATCTGGGTGCGGCTGCGGCAGGAGATGCCGGAAGTGACGGTGGCGGAGTGCACGGTACGGCAGTTCGTACACAGGCGGAAGAGGGAGTTGGGGTTAGCTGGCGGGGAGACTTTCATCCCGCAGAGCTATCACTGGGGCCACGAAGGCCAAGTGGACTGGTATGAAGCGTGGGCGGAGTTGGGAGGAGAGAAGCAGAAGTTATACGTGTTTTGTATGCGGTCGATGGCCAGTGGAGGTTCGTTCCATCGGGCATATCCACACGCCAGCCAGCAGGCTTTCCTGGAAGCGCACGAGTTGGCATTCCAGCACTTCGGTGGTGTTTTCGGGCTACTGCGTTTCGACAATCTGAAAAGTGCAGTGCAGAAGATTCTGCGCGGGCACCAGCGGGAGGAGACGCAGCGGTTCATTGCCTTCCGGTCGCACTGCGGGTTCCAGAGCGAGTTCTGTACTCCAGGGCGAGGCAACGAAAAGGGTGGCGTGGAAGAGGAGGGCGGGTATTTCCGCCGGAACCACATGGTGCCGCTACCGGAGGCTCGCGATCTGGAGCATCTCAATGAGTTACTGCTGGCCTCGTGCAAACAGGAGGAACAGCGCATCATTGCCGGCCGGGAGCAGACAATCGGGGCGGCCATGGCGATCGAGCGCGAGCACTTGCAGCCGCCACCGATCGAGGGCTTCGACTTGGCGGCAATCTCCTTCCCAAAGGTGAACGGAAGCGGCTGCGTGCCCGTATTGACGAACTTCTATTCGGCGCCGCTGCCGCCGGGGACCCGCGTCGAGGCCAAGGCGCACGCCGCATATATAGAGATCTGGCACGACGGGAAATGTGTGGCGCGGCATGAACGATGCTTCGGGCGGCAGCAGAAGCGATTGCAACTGGAACACTATCTGGATGCGCTGAGCAAGAAACCTGGGGCACTGGCGGGCTCCATGCCTCTGGAACAGTGCCGTGCACAGGGTCGATGGCCGGAGAGTTTCGACCGCTTTTGGGGCAAACTCGAACACCGTCACGGAAAACAGGATGGCACGCGCGCTATGGTGGACGTCCTGCTGCTCGGGCGCGAGCACGGCCTGGATCGGCTGCGCGCCGTCGTTGAGCAGGCCCTGGAGATGGGCGTATCGGATGTGGCCGCCATCCGCTACCTCCTGGAGTTGGAGCGGTCGGAGAAACGGGTTCCGGCAGAGGCGCTCGATGTGGGATGGCTGGCGCGGTACGAGCGTCCGCAGCCCACCTTATATGAATACGACGACTTGCTGTCGAGCGGCAGCACGGAGGTGATTCAGTGAGCGAGCTCAGAATCCCGGTGGAAGTGGCAGGCATCCAGCAGATCTGCAAACGGCTGCACATGCCGACGATCGCGGCGCAGTGCGCGCGCCTGGCCGAGCAGGCCATCAAGGAGAAGCAGAGCCATCTGATTTATCTGGAAACGCTGTTGGAGGCGGAGGTGGAAGAGCGGGAGCGGAACGTGATGGAGCGGCGGCTGAAGGAGGCGCGCTTTCCCAAGGTGAAGACTCTGGAAGAGTTCAACTTCGAGGTCGCTCCACACCTGCCGGCGACAGGGCTCCGGAAACTGGCGGAAGGGCAGTATATCGAAAAGACAGAGCCACTTGTTTTCATCGGTGACACAGGAACCGGGAAGACGCACCTGGCAACGGCGCTGGGTGTGGCGGCGTGCCGGCAACGACGGCGAGTGCGGTTCACGACGGCGGCCGAACTAGTCAATGATCTGATCGAAGCGCGGCAGGGGAACGAGGTCAGCCGGGTGGTGAACCGTTGGTTGCGGTATGAACTGATCGTATTGGATGAGATGGCATATGTGGCGATGCCGGACGCGGCCGCGGAACTCTTGTTCCAGGTGATTGCAGGCCGGGCTGAACGTGCAGCCGTAATCGTCACCACGAACTTGCCATTTTCCGAGTGGACAACCATGTTTCCGAATGTGCGGCTTTGTAAGGCGATGGTGGACCGGCTGACGGATCAGGCGCACATCATCGATACCGGGAAGGAGTCATACCGCCTGCAGCGAACACTGGCGAAGAACAAGGGAGGAAGACGATGAGCAAGAACGAACGGCAGTGGTTTCAGGCGCGGCTGAGGTGGGCCGTGATGGAGGAAGGCCGCGGCCTCGATCACTGGCGAGAAGCAGAGCACATATTCCAGAGCGACAGCCGTGAGGCAGCGTTCGCAGAAGCCCTGCGGATTGGCCACAGCCAGGAATACGTCATGGCCCCAGAGCGTAGCGGCGATCCGGCATTTGAGTACCGGCTGGCGGAGGTCGTGTATCTGGACGAGAAGGGGGCGGCGTCGGCGGGATTCGATGTGCCGCTCGGGCAAATCAAGGCCACCGAACAGCTCGGATTCGAGCATGAATTCGACCCCGAAAGGAAGATGCCAGAACCGGTTCTCTGATCGCCTGTTTTCCGTGGCCCCGGCCTACGCTTCGCCCAACCGCGCCGCAACAGCGGCGGCGCTGGGCTTCGCTCCGGCCGGCGCCACGGAAAACAGAAAGAAGTGGGAGCCAAGAAGAATTGTTGGACTAGCAGGGGGGCCAAATCTGAATATCAAAGTGGGCCAGATCCGGTTGACAAACGCACCGGCATTCTGCACTGTCACCGTGAACGACTGCGTGGTCGCCGCTACATAGGGCGACGGAGCGGCCGGCGCGACCGTCACCGTCAACACCGGCGAAAGCGTGATGCTCGCCGTGCTGGAAACGGCCGGGGTCGTCTGGCTGGTCGCGACCGCGGTAATCGTCTGCGCCCCGCTCAGCGATGCCGGAGCGGTATAGACACCCGACGCGGAGAGCGTGCCCACCCCGCTGGGGTTCGTCCACGTCACCAACTGATTGCACGACCCGTTCACCGCCGCGCTGAACTGCTGCGATT
>DATGJK010000044.1:0-2343 GCA_035295245.1 Acidobacteriaceae bacterium | reverse complement strand
CCGAGCGACGCTACCCGGGCATTTACGCTGGCGCTCATCGGGCCTATGGTTCTGTTCGGCTTGTACATCGCTTGCCATGGGCAATTAACGCCCGGCGGCGGCTTTCAGGGCGGCGTCATCCTGGCCACTGCGCCCCTGCTGATCTACCTTGCCGGCGATTTCGAAAGCTTCAAGAAAATCACATCCCACACGCTGGTCGAAGCAGCCGAGGCGGCCGGTGCCGGCGGGTACCTGCTCATCGGATTTATCGGCATGATCCTCGGCACCTACTACCTGCGCAACGTTTTTCCGCTCGGAAAAACCGGGGAAGTGAACTCGAGCGGCACGATTGCGGTCATCAGCCTTGCCACCGGTCTTGAGGTGGCAGCAGGGTTCGTGCTCCTGCTCTACAACTTCCTGGAGCAGACGCTGGAAATCAGGTTGGGAGGAGGCAAGAAGAAATGATGCATATCATGAGCTTCTTCCCCTATGCCGTTGCTGCCTGGCTGTTTGTCATGGGCTTGTATGGGGTCGTGACCAGCCGCAACTTCGTTCACCTGATCATGTGCCTGGCGGTGCTGCAGTCCTCGACCTACGTGCTGCTGCTTTCGATTGGATACCGTTGGGGCGGCGTTCCCCCGGTGTTTGCCGGGCCGCCGGTGGGCACGCCCGCGGTTGATCCCATCGTACAAGCGCTCATGTTGACTGACATCGTTGTCGAGGCAACCGTGGTGGCCCTTCTGCTCGCGCTTGCCGTGCAACTGCACAAGCGCACGCAAGAACTCAACCCTGACGAACTGGAGGCGCTGGAAGGCTGATGAGCGGCACTTACCTGGTTCCTCTGCCCGTCGTGGTGCCGCTTTCGGTGGCTGCAATTCTCGCCGGCTTGAACAAATTTTTTCCCCGGCGCCTGGCGGATATTTTTGCCATCGGCGCGACCACCGCCGCGGGTGTGATCAGCCTGCTGCTTGCGTCCATCTCGCGTGTCCAGCCGATTGTTTACTGGTTCGGCGGTTGGACGCCGCGTTCCGGAATCGCGCTGGGAATCTCGTTCACCATTGACCCTATCGGCGCGTGCTTTGCGGCTTTGGTTAGCCTCCTCGTTCTCGCTGCTTTGATTTTCTCCCTGCGGTATTTCGACTCCATCGGCACCCTGTACCACGTGCTCATGCTCGTGTTTCTGGGCGCGATGTGCGGTTTTTGTCTCACCGGCGATCTGTTCAACCTGTTCGTCTTTTTCGAACTCATGAGCGCCTCGGCGTTCGCGCTCTGCGGGTACAAAATCGAGGAGCCCGAATCTTTGCAAGGCAGCCTGAACTTCGCCGTTACGAACACCATTGGCGCTTTCCTGGTGCTCAGCGGTATCGCGCTCCTGTACGGACGCACCGGCGCGTTGAACATGGCGCAGATCGGGCGCAGCCTCGGCCAGCATGCCGATGGGCTGGTGATTACCGCCTTCGTTTTCATCATGTCGGGATTCTTCATCAAGGCCGCCGTTTTTCCCTTCCACTTCTGGCTGGCTGACGCGCATGCCGTAGCTCCCACGCCAGTGTGCGTTCTGTTTTCCGGCGTGATGGTGGAACTCGGCCTCTACGCCGTGATCCGCGTTTACTGGGTTGTGATTGATGGGCCGTTCGCGTCTCACCGCGCTGATCTTCGTGCATTGCTGCTGGTCGTGGGAACCATGACGGCGCTCCTCGGCGGGATCATGTGTTTCGGGCAGCGCCACATCAAGCGCCTGCTCGCTTTCTCGACCGTCAGCCACATGGGACTGATGGTGATCGCGTTTGCGCTCTTGAAGCCCGAGGCGCTGGCTGGACTGGCGCTTTATGTGGTCGGCCACGGGCTGGTGAAAGGCGCGCTGTTCATTATCGCCGGGGTTCTGCTTCACCGGCTCGGCACGGTGGACGAGCTCGAACTGCATGGCCGCGCCAAGGACATGCCCATCTCCAGCACGATTTTTCTGGTTGCGGGACTTGGATTGGCGGGGCTTCCGCCGTTCGGCACCTTCCTCGGCGAATCGCAGGTGGAGCACAGCGCAGAGAACCTGGGATTCAGTTGGGTCGCGATCGTATTTTTCCTCGCGTCTGTGCTGACCGCGGGCGCGGTGTTTCGCGTGTGGGCCCACGTGTACCGCGGATGGGGTGAGGTGGGCGGGGCGGAAAAATCCGGCGCCAAGAAAATTCATGACAAGCGTGAGACCCGCAAAGGCCAGCCGCGGCCGTTCGAGATGCATTTCGCCGCTGCGGCCCTGGTGGCTCTTGCCTTTGCAGTCGGGCTGATCCCCGGACTCAAGCACCAGGCCGCCACCGCAGCGCTGCTCATGCAGGATCGCGCCGGTTACCAGGCCCGGGTGCTCGACCA
>DATGJK010000043.1:0-6534 GCA_035295245.1 Acidobacteriaceae bacterium | reverse complement strand
ATCCTCGTGCAGAACCTGCTGCGGACCGAAGGCGTGGAGAGCACGGCGATTCGCGGCATCATCATTGCCTCCGTCGTGCCGCCGATTGACTGGATCCTGCGCGAATTCTGCGAGCGCTATTTCAATCACAGGCCGCTGTTCATTGAGCCGGGCGTGAAGACGGGGCTACCGATATTGACGGACAATCCGGCGGAAGTTGGAGCGGATCGCGTTGCGAATTGCGTCGGCGCGTTTCACAAATATGGCGGGCCGACGATTGTGGTGGACATGGGAACGGCGACCAACTTCGATGTGGTCTCGAAGAAAGGCGAGTTTCTCGGCGGCGCGATTGCTCCGGGGCTGAATATTTCAGCGGAGGCGTTGTTTGCGCGCGCCGCGCGGCTGCCGCGGGTGGAAATCCGCCGGCCGGCGAAGATCATCGGCACGAACACCGTCGACAATCTGCAGATCGGATTGTTCTGGGGACACCTGGGGCTGGTCGACTCGATCCTGGAGCGCATGATCGCGGAGCTGGGCGCGGAAACGAAGTGCATCGCCACCGGCGGCCTCGCACACCTGATCGCAGGCGAGTCGAAGTACATCTCCGAAGTGGACGATATGCTCACGCTCGAGGGGCTGCGTCTCATCTACGAGCGAAATCGCGGGCCGCGGCACGCAGCGGCGGGCGCGCAGAAATAAGTTTTGGAAAACTACTTCAACTACTTCACGGAAATCGAGGAGCGCTTTCAGCAGCGGCGCGGATCGATCCTGCTGCTGTCGACGCTGGACTGGGCGCTCATCGAAACATGGCGCGATGCGGGGATTCCGCTGGAGGCGGTGCTGCGCGGCATCGACACGGCCTTCGATCGCTACGAAGCGCGCAAAGCGCGCAGCGCGGTGCGCCGCGTGAATGGCCTGGCCTGGTGCGCGCAGGAAGTGATCACGGCGGCCGAGGAGATGCGGGAAGCGTCGATCGGGATGGCGAAGCCGCAGACCGACAGCGCCGCCGCGGGCCTGGAGCAGGCGCGGGTGGCGGCGCATCTGGAGCAGGCCGCGATGGAGCTTCGGCAGGCGGAACTCCGTGGGATTGCGGCGCAGACGGCGACTGAAACGGCAGAGCGGCTTCAAGGGCTGGCGAATGCTGTTCGCGAGCAGGCGCCGAATCTCGAAGAGCTGGAACAGACGCTGACCGTTCTCGAGGAAAAGCTGCTGAATGCGGTGATCGCGACAACCTCGGAAGCCGACTTGACGGCGCTGCGCGAGCAGAGCGCGCGGGAACTGGCGCCCTACAAGCGGCGCATGCAGGCGCTGCAGATTCGTCAAATCGAGCAGCAGTTCCTGCATAAGCAATTGCTGGAGAAGCACCGCCTGCCGCGCCTGAGCCTCTTCTATATGCGTCAGGACTGACAAGAGCGTGAAGCTGCAGATTGAAAAGCCGATTTACGGCGGCGCCGGACTCGCCCGCCACGAAGGCAAGGCGGTGATGGTGCCATTCGTGCTGCCCGGCGAAACGGTGGAGGCGCGCATCACCGCCGATAAGGGCAGCTATTTCGCGGCAGAGGCGGAGCGCGTTGTCAAAGCAGCCGGCACGCGAGTCGAGGCGCCGTGTCCCTACTTCGGAGCCTGCGGCGGCTGCCATTATCAGCACGCGGCTTACACCGCGCAGGTAGACATGAAGGCCGCGATCCTGCGCGAGACGCTCGAGCGGGCGCGGATCCGCGATTTGCCGGAGATGACGACGCTGACCGGGGAGCCTTTCGGCTACCGCAACCGCATCCGGCTGCACGTGCAGCGCGAGCCGTTTGCGCTCTGCTACAAGCACCGGAAGTCCCACGTCAACCTGCCGGTCGCGCTCTGTCCGATCAGCGCGGCTTCGCTGCAAAGCGCCGTTGGGCTGCTCACCGCCGAGGGTCCTGCTATGGGACTCGCGGACTGGGCCAGCGAAGTGGAGCTGTTCACGAACCACGACGACTCCGCGATGCTTGCCGCCTTCTGGACGGAGAGGCCGCAACGCGAGGCGCAGCGGCTGCTTGCGGAGCTCTGGCCGCGGCTGCGGCAGTTTCTGCCTGCAGTCACGGGCGCGGGCGTGTTCTCCATTGAGCAGCGCCGCCAACCGAGCCGCCTGCTGGCGCACGCCGGGGAGCCTGCGCTGGAGTATCGCGTTGGGGAACACAGCTATCGAGTGAGCCTCGGCTCCTTTTTTCAGGTGAACCGCTTTCTGCTGGATGCTCTGGTGCAACTGGTCGCAACGGAGGTGAGCGGCTCAGCGGTGTGGGATCTTTATGCCGGGGTCGGATTGTTTTCTCTGGCCCTCGGCGAGCGATTCGGTTCCGTCACTGCGGTGGAATCGGCGGCGAGCTCGGTTCGTGACCTGCGCGAGAACCTGCGGGGCGGGCAGCATCGCGTCGTTGCCGCGGACACGGCCAGGTTCCTCGGGCGCGCGCTGGATCAGCGGAGGCCGGACCGGATCGTCGTCGATCCGCCGAGGGCGGGTCTGGGGCGGGAGGTCACGACGCTGCTGGGCAGGGTACAGGCTCCCTGGATGACCTATGTCTCGTGCGATCCGCCGACTCTGGCCCGCGATCTGGCGGCGCTGCTGGCGGCGGGCTATTCGGTGCAGGCGATACGGCTCGTCGATCTGTTTCCGCAGACGTTTCATCTGGAGACGGTGATCGAACTGGCTCTGCGATAGGCAGAACAGCGGCCCCAGAGGTCACGCCTGGGGCATTAGCGGCAAAATTACTAAAGTTCTCAGGCGGAGAACCATCGCTGCCCGGCAGGAGGGCATCTTAGGATTCGCGGTGATGCGTCCGCCCTCCCGAAAATCACCTGCCAGGTTTCGATCGTTCGAGGAAAAACGGAGACAGGCTCATGAAGCCCCGTGGTTTTCTGCTCGCTGCACTGCTCGCCTTCACGCCCAGCGTTTTCGCCACCGTGACCGTCACCAGCCCCGCCAACGGGTCCACCGTGACCAGCCCGGTGCATTATGTTGCTACCGCCAGCGCCGGCACCTGCGCGCAGGGCGTCTCCGCGATGGGGATCTACGTCAACAATTCGCTTGTCTATCAAACCAACGGCAATTCGCTCGATACCACGATCTCGCTGAATCCTGGGACGTATTACACCGTCGTTCAGGAATGGGATAACTGTGGCGGCGCCACAACCGCGCCGATCAATATTACGGTTGGCGGGTCGGGCGGCGGCTCGGGATCGTCGCAAGTCACGGTCACCAGCCCGGCCAACAATTCCACCGTCACCTCGCCAGTCACGTACACGGCTACCGCGACCTCGACCTGCGCCGCAGGCGTAGCCTCGATGGGCATTTACGTCAACAACAACCTGGAGTACGTCGTCGACGGCAACAGTCTCAACACGCAGCTCACGCTCAATCCGGGCACCTACTACACGGTCGTGCAGGAGTGGGACAACTGCGGCGGCGCGGCCACGACGCCGATCAACATCACGGTCTCCGGGTCCGGCGGCGGCGGAGGGGGCAATGGCTACGGCTCGCAGACGGCGGTGAACGTCTCGACTCCCGCGCCGAACGCCACCGTGACCTCGCCCGTCACCTACCAGGCAACGGCAACTACTTCCACGTGCACGGCCGGCGTGTCGGCGATGGGCATTTACGTGAACAACAACCTGGTCTACACGGTGAACGGCGACAGCCTGAACACGCAGATCAGCCTGCCGACCGGCCAGCAGTACACGGTGGTCGAGGAGTGGGATCAGTGCGGAGGGGCGGCGACGACGGCCATACCGCTCAACGTGGTCAGTTCCCTGCAGCCGACGGTCTCGATGACGGCGAACCCGGCGTCGATCACGGCGGGGCAATCTTCGACCCTGACGGTGAACGCCACGAATGCCAGCAGCGTGACGGTGACCGGCGGCGGCAACAGCTGGACGCTCTCCTCGAGCGGCGGGACGGTCAGCGTCAGCCCATCGGTGACGACCACGTACACGGCTCAGGCCAGCAGCTCCCAGGGAACGGCAACAGCCGATGCTACGGTGACGGTGGTTTCCTCGACGGGACTGAGCGCGGTGCAGCATGTCATCTTTATGCTGCAGGAGAACCACTCCTTCGATAACTACTTCGGCATGCTGAATCCGTATCGCCAGGCGAACGGCTGGAACATCGGGCAGGACGGCAAGACCTACAACATCGACGGGATCGACGACAAGCTCAGCACGTTCAGCAACCAGACGGATGAGGGCACCACCTACTATCCGTTTAAGCTGGCCAGCACCTGCGTGGACGACATGACCTCGGCGTGGCTGGAGAGCTACGGCGACGTGAGCCGCTGGGATTTCTCGACCAGCCGGCCCATCAACATGGACGGATTCGTCCACGTTGCGGAAAACTTTGACAAGACGTGCGCGGCCAGCGGCGCCTGTTCCGGCAGCTTCACCGATTCGACCGGCCACCGCGCCATGGGGTATTACGATCAGGGATTCCTGAACTACTACTACTACATGGCCTCGCAGTTCGCGGTTTCGGACCGCTGGTTCTCGCCTGTTTCCAGCAAGAGCGTGGATAACCGCATCGCCACGTTCAGCGGAGGCACGACGCAGGGCCTGACGCACGATCCGGGCTCAGACGATCACCTGCCGCAGCTGCAGATCCAAACCATCTTTGACGAGCTGCAGTCCGCGGGCGTGTCGTGGAAGATCTACTACACGGTGACGCAGGGCCTGTGCACGAGCGAAAGCAACTGCAGCGGCGACAAATTGCCGGCCACGGACTTCACCACATTCGCCAGCTCCAACAAATACCTGTATGAGAATCCCAGCCACGCCGCCTGCACCGGATCGACGCAGCCTTCCAGCGTGGTGGGGGACTCGACGAATTCGTTCTGCATCGATCCGAATCACATCGCGCCACTCTCGCAGTACTACACCGACGCGAAAAATAACACTCTGCCCGCGTTTGCGTTCATCGAGGCGGGATACGGCAACAACGACGAGCACCCGGGCTCAGGCCAGTCGATCCTCTCCGGTCAGGTCCAGGTGTCGAACATCGTGAACGCGCTGATGAGCAGCCCGTCCTGGGGCAGCTCAGTGTTCTTCTTCTCCTATGACGAAGGGGGAGGCCCGCTCGACCACGTGCCGCCGGTTCCGGGCCACTCCAACCAGAACACCGACGCGTCGCTCGGCAGCATCCCGGATATCTCCAGCATCGCGGTGAATCCCGACAGCTACAAGCCGTGCCTGCCGCCGAACGGAACGCCGACCACGCACTGCGATCTGGACTCCGCCGATCCTGGCGTGAAGTCGACCGACGCTCCGGCCGTGAACG
Source organism: Acidobacteriaceae bacterium (assembly GCA_035295245.1). GTDB lineage: Bacteria > Acidobacteriota > Terriglobia > Terriglobales > Acidobacteriaceae > Palsa-343. Next base: position 1,259 of record DATGJK010000043.1, on the reverse strand, counting down.
GATTCGCCGCGCAGCTTGGCTTCCGTGTGCCGAACGTGGTGATCTCGCCCTTTACCCGGCGGCACTACGTTTCGCACATTCCCATGGATCACACGGCGATCATCAAGTTCGTGGAAAACCGTTTCCTCGGCAGCTCCGCGCATCTGACCGCGCACGACGCCGCTCAGCCGAACCTGCTCGACTTCTTCGACTTCACGAGCGTGCCGTGGGCCACGCCGCCTTCGCCGCCCGCTCCGGTCACTCCGCAATCGCTGGGCTACGATCCGTGCCAGCCGAACAACATGGGCGGTTAGCGCAAGGCTGGACTCACGCGCCCGCTCGTGCATTCTATCGGTCGCTGCCCGTGCGCGGACGTCTGCTCCTGAGCTTGACCCGTGCCTCGAGCAAGTCTACAGTTGAAATCATCGAAATGGAGAGTTCATGGGGACTGCCTCAAATAGCGGCGCAATCGTGATTTCGGCGCTGGAACTGCGCACCCAGCTCGGTAAGGTGCTCCGTCGAATCGAAACTGAGCAGCGATCGCTGGTTATCGAAAAGCGCGGTACGGCCGCCGCCGTTCTCCTGAATATTCGCGATTACGTGAAACTCGCCGCGCCAGAGCCTGAGGTCCTCAGGGCAATCGCTCAGGATGCGCAGCGACGCAAGACCAGCGGACTGACCTCGCGCCAGATCGACCGCATCATCCGGGCTGCACGAGCGAGCAGAGCAAAGCGCTGATGCTTCCGCTCCGCCTTGTCATCGATACAAACGTTCTGGTCTCTGCGGCACTGAAGGCCGAAAGCCTTCAGCGGACCACCTTCATCATCGCGATCACCAGGCCTGCACGCCTTTACGTATCCAGACCGATCCTGGAAGAATACGCTGACGTTCTGGCCCGGCCCGAGCTCTCGATTCGCAAAGGTCTCAGGCAGCAATTCCTGCAGCTCATCCGGAACCGGAGTTATCTCGTCCGCCCAGTGCGGCGTTTCGACGTCACCCCGGACGCCGACGACAATAGATTTGTTGAATGCGCCGATGCTGCTCGCGCCGATTTTCTCGTGACGGGAAATTGCAGACACTTTCCCGCCTTCTGGAAGTGCACCAAAATCGTTACGCCGCGCGAATTTGTTGGTTTGGCAGCTCCGCATCTGCTCGGCTGACTCCAATTGTCTCGTTTTTCCCGCAAAACAAAAGGGGAGGGCTTCCGCCGCTCCCCTTTTGTTTCGATTTCGCGTTTGATTCAGGAACGCGAAGGGCAAGGCCTCGACGGCTAGTCTTAC
>DATGJK010000042.1:0-10081 GCA_035295245.1 Acidobacteriaceae bacterium | reverse complement strand
TCGATGCCCACCGCCACGCCGTCGTGAAACGAGACCTTGATCTGCAGGTTGGGGATCAGGTACTCCACCGCATCGCCCAGCGTGTCGCGCTTCAGGTGCGTCTGTTCGTAGTTCTCGATGTTCATGAAGTAGTAGTCGTCGCCGTCGTTGTAGAGAAACTCCATCGGGATTTCATCCACAATGACCCGCTCAATCGGATCGGGCGAGCGGAAGCGCTCCACGAACATGGCTCCGGTGCGGATGTTACGCAGCTTGGCCTGAATGAAGGCGCGCAGGTTGCCGGGCGTGCGATGCTCCACGGAAAACACCAGGTGGAGGTCGTTGTTGTGCTTAATGATCATGCCCGGACGCATCTGGGTGGCGGGAATCGCCATAGGAATAAAGCTCCTTGCGGGAAAAATTGCTGCGGGAATGTCGCGGCCGAACGTGCCGCGCACGGCGGACACACGAGCCCGCCCAAAACATACTCCGGCAGTTCCGATTTTATCGCAGACCGGTATCAGGGTCGGGTGCCCCACTGTTTGCCAGTTGTTGCAGACGTGGGACAGGCGCGAAGCGCACCTACACCCTATCCCCTACACCCTCACATCTCCAGGAAATTCTTCACCAGCCGCTTCCCGTCCGCCGTCAGCACGCTCTCCGGATGGAACTGCACGCCCTCCACCGGAAACATGCGGTGCCGCAGCCCCATAATCGTCCCGTCCGCTGTGCGCGCACTCACTTCCAGATCCTTCGGCAATCCCTTCTCTTCGACAACGAGCGAGTGATAGCGCGTGCACGTCATCGGCGACCGGATCCCCTGAAAAATCGTCTTTCCGTCGTGCTCCACTTCGCTGGTCTTGCCGTGCATCAGCTTCGCCGCCCGCACCACGTTGCCGCCAAACGCCGCGCCAATCGCCTGATGCCCGAGGCACACGCCGAGGATCGGCACCTTGCCCGCCATCCGCCGGATCAGCTCTATGGAGATGCCCGCCTCCTGCGGCGTGCACGGCCCCGGCGACAGCACAATCTTCTCCGGCCCGAGCGCCTCCACCTCATCGACGCTCAGCTCGTCGTTGCGCCGCACCTCCAGTTCCGCCCCCAGCTCGCCCATGTACTGCACCAGGTTGAAGGTGAACGAGTCGTAGTTGTCGAGAACAAAAACCATTGTTTCCAGTGTAGCCCGGCGGCTGATGGCGAGATTTCTGGCCTGCGGCTCGTGGGCCAACCCGTCTACTGCTCGAAGCGGATCTCGCTCACCTGAATCACCGGAGCGATGTCCGTGTACTTCGGGATGTCGTTTTGCAGAACATCCGCATTGGGCAGAAACGCGTCGGTGAATGCCTGCACGGTCTCGCACGTGAACCCGCAGACGGCCGCAAACGGCGGCAGCTGGTCGGGATTTCCGCCGACCAGCCCAATCTCAACCGTGACCGCCTTCACCGCGGACCCGAGCAGGCCGAGCACGAGCGGCATGTGCGTGTTGAGGTAATAATCCACGTCGAAGTGGCAACCGGGTTTGCTCGGATAGAAGATGGACACCTTCACCATGCTCCTACGATACGACGGAAAACACCCGCAGCTTACAGAGGCGTGACCGCAGTGGCTCTCAACCCAGCAGTTCCCGCGCTTCAGCCCACATCCGCTGCGCATAGGCGCCCGCAGCCTCGCCACGCGCCAGCCGCGCCGACTGCCCGCACCACATCTGCATCCGTTCCGCGTCGCCCGTCCGCGCCGCATCTTCGCGCATCGGCCGCGTCAACCCGCGTTGCAGCGGATACGGCGCCGGATGCGGAGCCCCTGCCGCCGCCCACGCGTCCACATAGCGCGTCCGCACGCTGCGCCCCGGCCGTCCCGTAAATGCCCGCGTGATCCGTGTCTCATGCGCCTCGGTCTGCCCCAGCCGCTCGGCCCATGCCGGTGCGATCTTCGCCTCGGGAGACCGCAGGAACCCGCTGCCCACCTCAACCGCACTTGCACCCAGGGTCAGCGCCGCTGCCACGCCGCGTCCATCCGCAACGCCGCCCGCCGCGATCACCGGCACCGCAACGGCATCCACGATCTGCGGCAGCAGCGCAAACAATCCCACCATTTGCGCCTCGCCATCCTCCGCCTGGAACGATCCGCGATGCCCGCCCGCCTCCATGCCCTGCGCGACAATGGCGTCCGCTCCCGCCGCCTCGGCCGCACGCGCCTCATCCACGGTCGTTGCCGTCGCCAACCACACAATCCCGTGCGCCTTCATCTCCTCCACGAAGCCCGGCGCGAAGACGCCCATGATCGACGAGATCGCCCGCGGCTTCGCCTCGAGCATGGCGCGGCACTGCGCGTCGAAATCCGGCAGCACGCCCTCCGCCATCTCCGGCGCCACCGGAGGACCCCACGCACCCAGAAATTCCCGCACGCGCCGCTCCGACTCTTCATCGCGCACCGGTGGAGGCCCGGGAATCCACAGATTGATCTGGAATTCCCCCGGACTTTCCTTCCGGAATTCATCGGCCCAGCCGCGGATCGCCTCCGGCTGCATCAGCAGCGCGCCGCACGCGCCCATTCCTCCGGCATTCGCCACCGCAGCCGACAACGACGCTGGACAAGCCCCCGCCATCGGGGCAAGCAAAATGGGTATGCGAATGCCGAGGCGGGCAGCGAACGCCTCGGCGCGGGCAAGCGGACGAACATCGACCATAGCGCGAATCCCGAGCGATTGGATGTCGCCACGCCTCGCGGCGATTCGTGCCCTGCGATTCGTGCCCCTGGTGAAAGCCGGCCTCTACTCCGCGCAGCGCCTGGTGCAGAACGCAAGCCGCTGTCCGGAAGTAGACGGCGCACACTCAACGCGCCTAGATGTGGTAGCGCGGCGGCCGAATCCCCTCATCGCGCAGATAAATTTCCGCCTGCCCGCGATGATGCGCGACGTGGATGTACATCGCCAGCAGGATGTCCCGGCCCGGCATGTGGCCGTCAGGCGAATCGTGCGACGCCGCGAGCTGCGGCTCCGTCAGGCCATTCACCACGCCGGTGCAGTACTGGAATGAATCGCTGAGAAGCCGGACGATGCCGTCTTTGTCCGTTGGCGATGACAAAGCGGGCGGCTTCGAGTCCCGGAGGCCGGCGCAAAACTGATAGTTCGTCGTGGCGATGTGAACCATCAGCTCGCCGAAGTTCATCGACTCGGGATGCGGTTTGAAACCGTATTTCTCCGCCGGCATCGTTTGCGCCACCGCAACCGACAACTCCCCCAGCGCGTTCAGGTGACGCGCATATTCCCCTGCCGGAACATCCGCTGCGCGAGCGCTTGCGCTGGCAAAAAGTGAGAGAAGGATCACCACCGACGCGATTCGTACTTTCATAAGTCTCCTCGATCTGTGTTATGCCGGCACGGAGTTCATCCCGGCGCTCCGCGCATACCGGCGATTCATTTGCCGACTACTCGCTGCGCAGCGCCTGCATGGGGTCGATACTTGCCGCCCGCTGTGCAGGGATCACCGCCGCCACCAGCGCCGCCACTCCCAGCAAGACGGTCGCGCCCGCCAGCAACAGCGGATTCCACGGTCTAACCCCGAAAAGCTGGCTCGCGATCAAATACCCGCCACCAATCGCTGCCGGAATCCCAATGCCCAGGCCGATGCCGACTTGCCAGAATGCTCCCCGCAGCACCATCGCAATCACCGCGCCGCGATTGGCGCCCAGCGCCATGCGCACGCCGATCTCGCTCGTCCGCTGCTCCACGCCATAGGCGGTGACGCCATACAGGCCCACGGCGGCCAGCACCAGACCCACTGCGCCAAACAACCAGGCGAGGCTGGCGATCATGTTCTGCTGATCGAAGGTGGACTGCACCACAACCGAGTACGGCGCAACGTCGTACATCACGAGGCTCGGATCGACCTGCGCGAGCGCGTTCTTCACCTGCGCCCGCAGGTTCTGCGGATGCCCCGCTACCCAGAGCACGATGTTGTACAGGTTCTGCGACCAGATCTCGTAACTCTCGGTGTCCGGCTGATCGTAGTGGACGGTCTGCGCCTCCGGGACGTAGTACATCGGCCGGTCCGGCTCTTTGAATCCCCAGCTCACGTAGTGCATGTCGTGGATCACGCCGACAATTTCATACGTCCCGGCATTCTTGATCGGAGCCGGACCGAAGTGCTGCCCAATCGGATTCTGCTTCCCAAAATACCTCTTCACGAAGGCTTCGTTGATCACCGCCACAGGCCGCGTATTCTCGTTGTCCTCTTCGGTGATCGTGCGCCCCATCAGCATCTTCGCCCCGACGGTGTCGAAGAATCCCGGCGTCACCCGCGTCCAGTCGGCAAAGATGTCGTCCTTCGGCCCGGGCTCGGGCTTGCCTGCGATCCGAATATCGTGGCCCCACTGATCGCCACTCAGCGGCGCATAGGTAGCCTCGCTGACGCTGCGCACACCGGGAATCGCGCTCAGCCGCTCCTGAATCTCGCGAAACAGCGGGACCAGCCGCTCCTGTTTATAGTTCGACAGCGTGGGATTGATGTACACCAGGTAGCGGCCGTTCGGATCGAACCCGAAGCTCTGATGCTCCAGATTGCGCAGGCTGCTCCCCAGCATCGCCGCGGCGCTCAGCAGCACCAGCGATACCGCCGCCTGCGCGATGACCAGCCCCTTCTGCGCCCAGTGGCGCGCGCCTCCCACCGAGCGGTTGGCTCCCCGCAGCGCCTCCACCGGCTCGGCGTGTGAGGTCATCCACGCCGGCGCGATGCCGAACACCGCCCCGGTCAGTGCAGACACTCCCAGCGCAAACAGCAGAACCGGTGCAGAGGGCGAAGCCTGCACTGCGATCCAGGAGCTGTGCTTCACCGTATTGAACGCGAGATACAGGATCAGCCGCGCTCCCGCCCAGGCCACAGCCACGCCCGCTGCGCCGCCGATCAGCGACAGCGCGATGCTTTCCAGCAGCGCGTTCCTCACCAGACGTCCGCGTGACGCGCCCAGCGCCACGCGCACCGCCGTCTGCTGCCGATTCCTCAGTCCGCGTGCCAGCAGCAGGTTTGCGATGTTGGCGCAGGCCACCAGCAGAACACAGCACGCCGTGACCATCAGCAGCAGCAAACCCTGGCTGTACTCCCCGCGCATCTGCGAGAAACCCGCGCCGCCAGGAGAGATGCGCAGCGACTGCTTCTGCCACACAGCCTTTTCCTGCGGAATCATATCCGGCACGTGGCTGGCCAGCCACCCGTGCAATTCGCTTTGCAGCTGCGCCTGCAGCGCCTTTGGATTCGTCCCCGGACGCACACGTCCGATGATGTCCAGCCACTCAACCCTGGGATTCTTCAGCCGCGTCGTTGCGCCATCGATCAGCGGCTCCGTCGTGAGCGGCATCCACACGTCCGGCATGCCCCAGCTCACCATCTTCGCTCCAACAAAGCCGGGAGGAGCCACGCCGATGATCGTGAAGGGGTGGCCGTTGATCTGATACGTGGAGCCCACGATCGACGGATCGGAGCCATACTTTTCCTGCCAGGCGTGGAAGCTCATCACCGCCACCGGGGGCGCGCCCTCCTGGTCGTCAGCATCGGTCAGCAGCCGCCCGCGCCAGGCCGATACCCCCAGCGTGTGAAAGAAATTGCCGGAAACATACTGGCCGTTCGCCGTGTCCGGTGGCGTCGACGCTCCCGCGCGCCGCAATCCCAGCGCCGCATTACCCGCCTGCAACGCCGCCAGTTCCTGAAAACCCGGCGTGTTGGCGCGGAACAGCTTGTAGGTCTCCCACGGGAACAGGCTCCAGTCGTTCGGCTCGCCCTCATTTCCCTGGCTGTATCCGCCCCAGTTGCAGCACCGAGCCTGGTCGCCAATGCGCCACAGCTGGTCCGGTTGGGTCACCGGCATCGACTGCAGCATTACCTGTTGCACCAGCGTGAAGATCGCGGTGGTCGCGCCGATACCCAGCGCCAGCGTCAGCACGGCTGTCACCGTGAAGCCAGGAGATTTGCGCAACTGCCGCAAGGCGTGTCGGAAATCAGCAAGCATGGTGTCTCCGGAAGGCGCGACAGGGCGAGGTCGCCCCCGAGGTTGGAGTGCAGTTATCCGGCCACTGCTTTCACCTTGAAAACACGGAGATTGGTCGCCCTCGGGACGCAAAAACCTGTCCGGAGGCAACACACATTGTCCGAAAACGAACAAGAGGGGACGCTTTGCGCCCAACCGCGACTTCCCGGTCGTTTTTGGACAGGCTGTCGGCCAGTCCCCGCTACACGCTACACCCTAAACCCTATCCCCTGCCTCTACGCGTAGAATCCCCGCTGCTTGATCGTGAACGCCACCCGATCGATCGCCAGCATGTACGCGGCGATGCGGTTGTTCACGCCATGCGCCTCCGCATACCGCGTCACGTCGTCGAAGCTCTCCGCCAGGATCTGTTCCAGGCGATGATTGACGTCCTCTTCGCTCCAGAAGTAGCCCTGCCGGTCCTGCACCCACTCGAAGTACGACGCCGTCACGCCGCCCGCGTTCGCCAGGATGTCGGGGATGATGAAGACCTTCTTGTCCGCGAGGATCTCGTCGGCCACCGCGGTCGTCGGCCCGTTCGCGCCCTCGCAGACAATCCGCGCGCGAATCTTCTCCGCGTTGCGGCTGGTGATCACGTTCTCCGTCGCCGCCGGAATCAGAATCTCGCACTCCATGGTGATCACTTCCGCCGACGGCATCGGCTCCGCCCCGCGGAAGCCCAGCACCGATCCGTTCCGCAGCCGGTGCTCCGCCAGCGAATTGATATCGATGCCGTTGGGATTGTAGAGACCGCCGTCGTACTCGGCGATACCGATAATCTTGTAGCCGCGCTCCTGCATCAGCCGCGCGGCATTCGAGCCCACGTTGCCGAATCCCTGCACGATCGCCCGGCACCCGTCGCGCTGGATGTGGTTGTAGCGCAGCGCCTCGTCGCAGATCTTCGCCAGTCCGCGCCCGGTCGCCTCGCGCCGCCCGCGCGATCCGCCGATGTTCACCGGCTTGCCCGTCACCACCGCCGTCACCGTCTGGCGCATGTGCATGGAGTAGGTGTCCATGATCCACGCCATGGTCTGCTCGTTGGTGTTCATGTCCGGAGCGGGCACGTCCTTCTCCGGCCCCAGGAACTCGATGATCTCCGCCGTGTAGCGGCGCGTCATCCGCTCCAGCTCGCCCTGCGACATTTTCTTCGGATCGCAGATCACTCCGCCCTTGGCCCCGCCAAAGGGGATATTCACCACCGCGCACTTCCACGTCATCCAGCTGGCCAGCGCGCGCACCTCGTCCAGCGTCACATCCGGCGAATAGCGGATGCCGCCCTTGCCCGGCCCCCGCGCCTGCGAGTGCTGCACGCGGTAGCCGGTGAACATCTCAATGCGGCCGTCGTCCATGCCGACCGGAAAGTGCACAATGATTTCGCGCGAGGGATAGCGCAGCACGCGCCACAGTCCCTCATCCAGATTCAGCTTGCGCGCCGCGAAATCGAAGCGCGCCGCCTGTGCTTCCCATGGGTTGATTTCCTGCTCCAGGGTCATGGTCGCCATAGAAGGGGAGTCTCCACTCCGGTACTGCCAGATGCCCTGAAAACAGATGCGGTCCGCCCGCTCCCATGCTGCAAATCGATGCATCGGCGCGGTTTTCCGGAGATTCGCTCCGCAAACCAGCCGTTCCAGGGCCAAACGGACAGAGTATAGGCCTGGGCTGCACTCCCCGGCAAGGCTGCGAAGGTGGCAGACAGGTTACCCTGGCAAGACGCGGCACCCCCCACCCCCCTAACAGCAATTTCTGATCACGTCGCGACCCTGACGGGGACAGATGACTGCAACGGAGTCACTTCGCACGCGGTCGCCTTTGATCCCGTCAGGGTCATGCATGATCAGGTCACGGCCGTCTTTGATCAACTGGCGGTCGCGAGCGGCGCAGAGTTCTCAAAGAGCGGGCAGCCAGGAGCGGCAGCAAATTGGCGAAAAACTTTTAGCGAGGGACGTTTAGCAAAAATAAACTTGCGTCCCAGGCGCTCCTGCTCCTAACGAGAAAAGCTCTGTTCCTGAGAACAGAGCTTTCCTTCATTTCAGCGTACGTTGCGCGGGAGAAGCAGAGCAAGGGGAAACCCGCAGCGCGCCGTTACGGAAGTGCGTGGGCATTATCTGCCCGAGAAACCGGAACCGTGGAGAGCGAGTCCACCTGGACTGAATACGCGCGCAGAGTCAACAACAACCAGGTTCGCGCTGAGCGCGAATATTCCCATGTCTCCAACACGGGAGACATGGGGCACCCGCATCTTGTTCTGATTGAGACCTGGGATACGCGGCGAGTGTCAGTTGTTAGTTGTTAGGCGGCAGGAAAGCAATTAATGGTGTAATCACTTTTCTGCTGACAAATTCGTATATGTCTCTCAAGTCATCAAGCGTGAGCTTTACTCCTCGATCTTCCTCACCAAAAAAGATTTCGACGTTCGGCCTTGAATGGAAGCGCACTTTATCCTTAGCGGACAGCGGAATGGTCACTATTGTGCTGTCATAGAACTTCCTTTCCTCGACACGAATACCGCTCGGGACTTCATAGAGCACTCCGGAAACCGAAGAATGAAGACCGATGACGCGGTGCTTATTAGTATTCCAGAGGAAATTGAGGCGCCATAGCGGGTTAGATTTATACGCCTTCCCATCGTGGTACGGCTGAAGCGACTTCATGAGGGAAATTGCCTCCGGCGGAATACCAGCTGTGGCAGCACGGATCTTAGCTTCTGTGCGCGCGCCGTTGCGTCCACAAACGGGGAAGCAGATCTCGCTAGAGGGACGCTTTTTCCCGAGCTTCGCCAAGTCCCACGCGATGTGATCGAGCGAACTGCGAAGATTGGAGACAAAATCGCCAGCCATAAGCCCGACTCGCAGAAAGTGGATAGATCCAATGGCCTCCGAACGGATGATAAAGAGCCCCTTTTTCGGATCCTCATCTGCCGTGACTCGATAAAGACTTTCAGGATTAGCGAGGACTTTAGCAACTTCAGAACCGAGCCTATCTAGGTGAATTTTCGCCCACTCCATTTCAAAACAGCGCTGCTTAACTACCACGATTGGCCTCTCCTATCTTCAATTCGCAATGAGAGTATGATGGCCGCACGAAACGCCGAAATGCAACGCTTCAACGATGCGTGCGAAGCATACTACCAATGCCGGGTGCCGGGTGCCCCATGTCTCCCGTGTTGGAGACATGGGAAGTCGCGCGAAGCGCGACCCCGAAGTACTCTTGACTGGCTTCGGACGTTGCTCAAACCTTCGGGCATGACCCGTGGCCTCATTCGATACCAGCGAGCAGGTCACGACCACTTCATCACGTTCAGCTGTTTCCAGCGGCGCCCGCTGCTCGAATCAGCGACGGCACGAGCTCTGTTTGAGAACGCTCTGGAAGGTGCTCGCCTTCGCTATGGTTTCTGCATTTTCGGCTACGTCATCATGCCCGAACACGTACACCTCCTCGTCACCGAACCCCGGCTCCGACTGCTCAGCACCGCCGTTCAGGCGATGAAGATTTCCGTCGCGATGGGCCGAAGCGAACGCCCGTTCTGGCAGCCGCGCTATTACGATTTCAACGTCTTCACGCGGCGCAAGCGGATCGAGAAGCTCCGGTACATTCATCGCAACCCGATTCGGCGAGGTCTGGTCGACCGGCCCGAAGACTGGACGTGGTCGAGCTATCGGCATTATCTGACCGGCGAACCCGGACCGGTAGAGATTGAATCAGCCTGGACCGAATACACACGTCGGGTGAACGGCAAGTAGGTTCGCGCTCCGCGCGAATCCCATGTCTCCAACACAGGAGACATGGGGCACCCGAATTCGTGCCGACCGTAGATCTGGACGCCTCGCGACGCCTCCGGTGACCACCGACTCATTACCAAACCCGCCACGCCGCCCCCCTTATCCCGGTTTCGTCACTGCCCAACGGTGCCGCCCAGAGTGCCATGGGGCAGTTCTATTGCGGCTCAAACGCTTATCTGCCATGATCCGAGGACATTCCAAAGTAGTCCCATTTCGCCCGTTGAACGCGAGTGCAACGGGCGATCTTTTTTGGGGCGCGCTTTTCCCGCAGCGCCGATCGCCGGCAGCCGCCAAAAAAAAGACCG
>DATGJK010000041.1:0-3194 GCA_035295245.1 Acidobacteriaceae bacterium | reverse complement strand
ATGAGGCGGGCCACCAGTTCCAGTTGCACGGATACGGCAACGAATCCCTGCGCCAGCGTATCGTGAATCTCGCGTGCGATGCGCGTCCGTTCTGCCAGCACTGCCTCGTATTGACGCTCCACCCCGCGCAACCGCCGCTTCCAGGCCGCGTACCCTGCTCCTGCCAGCGCCAGCGCCAGCAGCAGCCGGAACCAAAGTGTCTGCCACAAGTGCGGCTCCACGACGAACTGTGCGGTCGCCGCCGTCTCGCTCCACACGCCATCGTTGTTCCGCGCCATCACGCGAAAGAGATACCGCCCATGCGGCAGATTCGTGTAGTACGCCACGCGCCGCGTGCCGGCCTCCACCCATTGCGGATCGAATCCCTCCAACTGATACCGGTACTCCACCTTCTGCGGTGCCACAAAACTCAACCCCGCATAATCAAACTCGTAGTGGCTGTGCCCCGGTGGGATCATCAGTCCTGTAAGCGCGTCCTGCGCGACATCGTCCACCAGTACGCTCTCGAGCGTCACCTGCGGCGGAACTCGATTGACCGGCATTTGCGCCGGATCGACGCGGGCGATGCCCTTCAGTGTCGCGAACCAAAGTTCTCCATCCTGCAGGGCCAGCGCCGCGGGGTGCCCGCCGCTCGAGCATTCGCTGATCCGCATTCCGTCGGCTACGCCGAACCTCATCACTTCCGGAGCAGTCCCGCCATCGGCCAGTTGGCTCAGCCCAGCGCGGCTCACGCGATACACACCGTTATTGGAGCTGATCCAAAGGTATCCGGATCCGTCCTCAAGGATGCCAATCACCCGTGCAGGCAAGCTGGCCAGCCGCACCGGCGTGATCTTTCCGTCGCGTACCCGATTCAGCCCCTCGTCGTTCGTGCCCACCCAAAGTGTGCCGTCGCGATCGAGATGCAGCGCAGTGACTACATTGCTGGAGAGCCCATCTTTTACCGTGAAGTTCGTAAACTTCCCGTCACGAAAGCGGCTCAGACCACCCAGCGTCCCCATCCAGATCGTGCCATTGCGGGCCTCGGCCATTGCGCCGACCAGGTCGTTTCCCAGGCCATCGAATGCTGACCAGTTGGTGAATTTCCCGTCCGCGTAGCGCGAGACGCCGTGCCGCGTGCCGATCCACAAAGCGCCGTCACGCGCAGCATACAGCGAGCGCACGAAGTCATCGGCCAGCCCGTCGGCCGTCGTGAATGTACGCATCTGGCCCTTGCGCATCAGGGTGAGCCCATCCGGAGTTCCGGCCCACACGTCGCCATTGGGAGCGGTGGTCACGGCGAGCACGACGCTGCCGGCCAGCTTCTGGGCGCTGGACAACGCCTGAAATCGCCCGGAATGCCAGAGATACAGACCGCCGCCTCGGGTCCCAGTCAACACGTCGCCGGCAGCGTTCTGCGCCAGCGCCAGCACATACTCATTGCTGAGTCCGTCCTGGGCCGTGAGCGTCGAAAACTTCCGGTCCCGCAAAACCGCCAGGCCGCCAGCCTCCGTGCCCAGCCACAGATCGCCTTCGCGATCTTCCGTCGCCGCAAGATATACGTCCCCACTCCGCAAAACCTGCGGCTCGCCGGAACCCGTGACCCGCATCAGCCCCTGCGCCGTGCCCTCCCACAAAGTTCCCTCGCGATCGCAGAACAGGAAAGTAACGCGCACCGGCTTTCCCACAGCCTGCAGGTGACCGCCTTGTGCCAGAAAAAGGCCCGTGTCGGTCCCGACCCAAACGCGGCCCGAATGATCCGTCGCCAGAGCATTGACGAACCCGCTGCCGGGAGTGGTCACCGGCAGGCAATCCTGCGCGGAGCATTTCTCCAGTTTTGACCCGATTGCCGCTCGCAGCGCCGCCCACACGTCGCCCTGCCCATCCTGAGCCAGTGCGATCACCTCATCGGACGCCCCCAGAGAGACAAACTTTCCGTCACTGGCGCGGCGCATGACGCCCTCCGCGGTTCCCAGCCACAGCGACCCATCCCGGCTGGTCAGCATGCGGCTATTCTCGGTCAGATCCTCATTGAGCCGGACTCTCTCCGCATGAATGCCCTCCGCGCGGTACAGCCCCGCCGCGGTCAGTACCCAGAATTTGCCGTCGGCTTCAAAGGTGCGCCACACCTGTGTTGACGGAATCCCCTGCTTCGGACCGAACCGTTCCACTTTGCCGTCGCGCATCCGAGCCAGGCCGCCCGACGTGCTGATCCAGATCATGCCGTCGCTGTCGAGCGTCAGGTCATCGATCAGATCGCTCGGCAACTGCGGCGTGTTGGCGCGCGCAATAACTGAAAAGCGCTCGCCATCGAAGCGGACCAGCCCACCCTCCGTCGCGATCCACAGGAATCCATCCGGCCCCTGCACGATGGCGTGAACCGTGTTCTGCGGCAGGCCGGTATCCGTCTGCCACGACTGGAAGCCGTATTGCGCTACCGAGGCATGCGGATCAAGCGCCCGCGCGGGAATCGCCAGCGCGATCCACGCCCCGCATACGCCTATCGCAACACGCAGCCTCAATCCCATGGGTTCTGAGGGAATCCTAAATCGCTGCGCCTGCAGTCTGCTCAGATTTGTTTGTTAGGTTAGCGACCCCGTTTGTCAGGAGTCATCCGCTTCACCTGGACTTTCTCTGCAGCCGCCGGGCCGATCGTGAATTGGCCGGCGGCTGTCTCAATCGCCACCGTCTGGTCGTAGTTGCGCTTGAGCACGCGTACCTGCCCGCCCGGTTCAATGCCCGTCTGGTGCAGGAAGCGCAGCAGCTTCGGATCGCGCTCGAAGAGGCTGGTCACGGTGTATTGCAACCCTTCTGCCACGTCCGCCAGCGGACGCACACCGCGCCGCTGCCGCTTCTCCGGAGTCTCTGGCAGGACTGCATTGCCGTGCGGACAGGTGCCCTTCTCCCCCAGTTTGCGGGTCAGCAACGCCTCGAAAGCCGGTGAGACGGCATGCTCAAGCCGTTCTGCTTCATCGTGAACCTCGTACCAGGGCATGCCGAACATTTCCGAGAGCATGCGCTCAATCAGGTGATGCCGCAGAGCCGTCCGGTAAGCGGCCTCCCGCCCCTGCACTGTCAGCCGCACCACGCCGTCCGCCCTAACCTCGACGAAGCCGTCGCGCTTCAGCCGCCGCAGCGCCATTGAAACGGCTGGCGGCGATACTTTCAGCCAGTGCGCCAGAGTCGCAGAGATGACGGTCTGCCCTTCGCTCTCC
>DATGJK010000040.1:0-5138 GCA_035295245.1 Acidobacteriaceae bacterium | reverse complement strand
TTCAGCTATCCCTGCCCGCCCTCGCCGGCGCCATTTTGGACAAGGCGCGTTCCTTTGGCCGGCAGCTCGACGATCAGACTCTGCTGATCATTCGCCAGCTGGCGTGAGTCCGCCCTAGTCTCCGTCGCGCATCTTCTGCTTCACGGATTTCGCCAGCTTTTCAATCTCCGCCGCCGTATTCACGACGTTGAGCGACAACTGGTCGCGGCCGGTCTTGTCCACCGCTTCTTTCAACTGCTTGGCAAGGTCCAGAAGCTGGTTGGTTTCGTCCACAATTTCCTTCTGCCGCAAAACGCCGCGTTCCTTCGCCATCTCCCGCATCATGTGCGCCTGGTTCGGGTCCGCCGGCCCGGAGTTTCCGAACGCGGGCGCAGTCGAAGTGTTGTTGCTGGCGTCGGGTATGACGCCCGAAGGCTGGATTGGCGGAGCAGCATGCGACTGCGCGGCCGCGGAGGATGCAGCCAGGGCCAAAAGAACACTGCCCAGGCAGGCGGAGCGAGCGATCCGGAGAACCTTCATCTGAGCCCTCCTGTGCGCCGGTTCGTTGCGCATCGTTCGCCGCCATTATAGTGCTGTTCGCCCTGGCTCGCGTGGCCCGGTATTCTTGCCCCATGATGAATGTACTGGTCATCCCCGGCCCCCGCGAATTCTTCCAGGGCCTGGGCGATAAGTATCTGGCTGATCTGCAGGATTTTCTGCACGAGCTGCCAAAGCTAATCTGGGTTGCCCTGCTGTTCTGGGCCCTCATGGGGCTCCTGAAGCTGGTGACCAACCGCGTCCTGCGCATCGCGGAGCGCCAGTCCAGTTCGCCGGCCCACCTGGCCCAGGTGCGGACGCTGACCTCCGTGATCCGGGCCACGGGTATCGGCGTCATCATTGTGCTGGCCGCGCTGGAAATCCTGCCCATCCTGGGTTTCAACCTTGGCCCGCTCCTGACCAGCGCCGGCGTTGCCGGCGTCGCCATCGGCCTGGCCGCACAAAACATTGTCAAAGATTGCTTCAACGGCTTTCTGATTCTCATCGAGGACCAGTACAACGTCGGCGATGTCGTGACCATCGCCGGCCTCACCGGCACCGTCGAATCAATGACCCTCCGCCGCACCCAGGTCCGCGCCAGCGACGGAACGCTCTACATCGTCCCCAATTCGCAGATCACCACCGTCGCCAACCAGGCCCGCGACTTCTCCGTCGCGACCATCAACGTTTCTGTGGATTTCTCCGCCCATCCTGACGAAGTGATGAAGCTTCTCAGGGACGTGGCTATGAGCGTGCGCGACGATCCCAAATACAGCAGCGTGTACCTGGCCGACCCGGTGCTGCTCGGCGTCGACGCCATCAAAGGCTCCCAGGTCATTTACCCGGTGCAGATCCGGACGAAGGCGAATCAGCAGTGGGCCGCCCAGCGCGAGACGCAGCGGCGCATCCGGCTCGCCCTGGAGGAACGCGGCATGCTGCCGGGCGATCCCATGCGCGTCTACCACCAGGGGGGCTCGCAGCCGGCAGCGCAACTGCAGGAGAGCGTCCCGGCTAAGGTCGATCCCACCACGATCAAAGCGCCCGAAACCAACCCGCTGACAGGAGAAGGAACCTGAGGGAACCGCTAATGCGAGGGAATCTCGTCGAAGGTGAGGTTTTCCGCCGTGCTCCCCGTCTTCTCGCGCCACACGTCAAAGAGCCTGCCGTAGCTGAGCGTGCTGAACTGCGCTGAATCGACCCCCAGCTTCTGGCCCGTGGCGTCAATCCAGTCCTCCGGACCCTCCAGTTCGGCATAAACCCCAATCGGCGTTTCATCGAGAACACAGTGGCCGGTCGCGTCGGAATACTCGGTGCGCCACTTTTCGTACACGAACGACGGCGCGTAACCCAGTTGCGTGAAGATGTGGCCCAGCGCCTCGCCGTCCTGCACCGACGTCTCCGTCTCGTCGCGATGCTTATGGCGTGCCGCCGGATCATGATTGCTGGGCAGGCATTTGTGCGTGACCTTCCACTTTCCGCCGTAATTGCGGACGCGCAGGATCGATTGCTGCGAGCGCAGGCGGCGGTCGCGCGTATCGTACAGAATGTTGCGCTCGAAGGTGCGCGGTGTCTCCTCATGAAAGCCGTTGCGCACCAGCCGTTGCCTCAGCTCGGCCGCATCCGCGACAGGGAATTTCACCTCAATTTCCACGGTACTCATACCCTTCGAGTATGCATCCGCGGCAGGACGGCGCACCAGGCGATCCGCCCCTCGCCATCGGCGAACCGCCGCATCGTTTTCCGGCGAGCCGCGCTCGCGCATCTCACCGGGCGGAGGCGCTGATGGGCAGACAACTCGGCTGGGATCGTTACCTTGTTCGTCGAGGAACCGCCATCCGCCTCGATCAGCTTCCCACTGCCGAAACCTCCCTCTGCCCGGACAAGAAGGAAGCCAGAAAGCTGCTGAAGCAGTATGTCCGCGAGATTGACGAATTGCTGGACACCTTCGCCGTCGAGGAGAAACGGTCGTTGCTCGTCGTCCTGCAGGGCATGGATGCCTCCGGCAAAGACGGCGCCATTCGTAAGGTCTTCACCGGGGTGAACCCACTGCATTGCCGCGCAACTTCGTTCAAAGAGCCCGACGCCGTCGAAAAGGCCCACGACTATCTGTGGCGCATTTACGCCGTCCTGCCCGCACGGGGTCAGCTCGGCATCTTCAACCGCTCGCATTACGAAGACGTCGTCGTCGCCGCGGCCCGCGAGAAGCACTCCCCGCAGCTGATCCGCATGCGTCTCCAGGAGATTGCCGACATCGAGCGCATCTGGGCGGAAAACGGAACCGTCATCCGCAAATTCTTTCTTCATGTCAGCCCGGAGGAACAGAAGCGGCGGCTGCAGGAGCGGCTCGACAATCCCGGCAAGCACTGGAAGCTCGACGAATCCGACTTCGCCGACCGCCGTCACTGGAATCGCTTTCAGAAGATCTACGAGCACGCGCTCAGCCGCACCTCCACGGCCGATGCACCGTGGTACATCATCCCTGCGGATCGCAAGTGGTACCGGAATATCGCGATTGCGGCCATCGTCCGCTCAACCTTGCAGGAACTCAGGCCGCGATTGCCTCATCCGCACATCGATCGCTCCCGCTTCCGGCTCTAAGGAAGCGCCTGCGGCATGCCCGCCCCGGTGTTGCTCTTCACTTCCGGCGGCGAGGCGCCTTGCAGCCAGCTCCGGTACTGGGTGTCGATGATGCCCAGGTTACGCGCGAACCCCAGCCGCGCTTCATTCAGCTGCAGCACGCTGCCGACGTACTGCGTCTGTGCCGCCGCCAGCGTGGACTGCGCCTCGGCGACCGGCAGGTTATCCGTCACGCCCGCGGTGAACCGCTGCTGCGTCTGGTCCAGCGCGGTGCTCGCCAGATCGACGTTGCTCTTTGCCACGTGGACGGTTTGTTCGGCCGTTTGCAGATCCAGCAGGCTGTCGCGCAGCTGCTGCTCGATCTTTACCGTCAGGTCCTGCATGCGCGAGCGAATCTGATCCAGTTGCGCTTCGGCTACGTCGTGATCCCCGCGGAAGCGCGCTTCCTCGAAAATGGGAACGCTCATCGTGCCTACCGCGGAAAACGTCTCGTGATAGATACCGCCCGAAACGCCGGTCACACCCCAGTTGCCATTGAAGTTGATCGTAGGGAACCGCTCGTGCGTCGTAGCTCGCCGCTCCAGTTCAGCGGTGCGCAGTTCCTGCTTCATCATCTGGTAATCCTGGCGATTGGCGTACGCTTCCGCGCGTGCCGCCTCAATGCTGATCGGCTGCAGTTCGGAATACGGCGCTGATTCCGTCAGCTCGATCTTTTGTTCCGGAGCCAGCCCGATCATCCGGTTCAGCGCGATCTTCGCCTTCTCGAAATTGTCGTCGGCCGCGATCACTGCCTGTGCCTGGGTTTGAACCTGCACGCGCGCCCGCAGCTCATCCAGATTCGCCACCACGCCCGCCAGGTGTTCCTCGTGAGCCTGGTTCAGCAGCGTCTGATCGGTCTTCAGCAGCGCCCGTGCGTAGTCCGCCTGCGACTTCAGCGCCAGAGCCTGCAGATAGGCGTCGCCCACATTCAGCACCACCAGCCCGCGCGAAGATTGCGCGTTGTAGTAGGCCGCCTTTTGCGCCGCCTGCGCCGCGCGCCACACGTCGTATCCCGCCCAGTTGAACAGAGCCTGCGTGAGCTTGACCTCGCCAAGGGTCGTGTCCACCTTCGTGATCAGATGGAATGCCGATGGGCTGCTGCCCGGAGGCAGCAGAGGCGCAAACAGTCCCACCGTCGACGGATGGAATCCCAGCGCTTCGAGATTGTATTCATGAACGCCCGTCTCTCCGTGCAGAGAAATATTCGGAATCAGGACGTTCAGGAGCTCCAGTTTCTGGGCCTCCGCGGATTTCTGCTGTTCTCTCGCAATCGTCAGCGCGAGATTGTTCGCGATGCCCATCCGGATCGCGTCATCCAGAGAAAGACGCTTTACTTCCGGAGTTGCCGGAACCGCCTGCACGCTGCCCGCATAGGGGTTCGCCGCTGAATTTGTTGGATTGCTCTGGGCAGCCGCTCCTGATGCGAGCGTGACACTCAGAGCCAGCGTTCCCATTTTGATTGTGCCCAAGTTCATCGAAATTCTTCTGGTTAGATCAGAATAACCGCTGCGGGTTGCCAAAAAATCCGACGCCCATCTTCAAATCAGGGACCGCGATGGTCCGGGCTGCAAGCCCTGATTTCCCGATAATTTGCGTCGTTTGACGTGCGTCTGTGATAAGCAACACGCTCCAGTTGCGGCACATCGTACCTTTCAAGCAGGGTTTACGGGCTCGGGCGTACGAAACTTTCAGTGCCAGGTTCGGCATAACATCCGGTCTGTCATCGAAGTAGCTGATTGAGGGGGGCTCGTATGTCTGTAAAGGAAGCAGAAATGCTTCCCGTCGTGGAATCAAATCCGCCTGCGAGGCGCCCACGGCCTCGCCGGCAAGCTCACGGTATTCCCATGACCGATGCCATCCCGAAGGTTCTCATGTTGCGCTCGGCAGCGGTCTCGCACCAGGACGTGCGATCCGCCGCCCGCCAGGCGGGCATCTCGCTCAACATCGCATCGGCCGCGAGCCGAAGCGATTTCCTCGACCAGCTGCGCCGCGATACGTTTTCCCTG
>DATGJK010000039.1:0-8923 GCA_035295245.1 Acidobacteriaceae bacterium | reverse complement strand
GTCGGTCAGCTCGATCTGCGCCCCCATCTGCATCAGGGGCTTGCGCACGCGCTCCATGGGACGGCGACTGAGCGATGCATCGCCGATCAGCGTGAAGGTGCCCTGCTGCGCGGACAGGAGGCCGGCGAGCATCCGCATCGTCGAGCCGGAGTTGCCGCAGTCCAGCGGCGTGTCTGACGGCCGGAAATGGCCGCCGGTGCCGGTAATCTCAATGGAACTGCCGTTGCGGGTGACCCGGGCGCCGAGCGTCTCAACGCAGGCGAGACTCGAGGCGCAGTCGGCTCCGGTGGAGAAATTCGTTACGCTGGTGGTTCCTTCCGCCAGGCCACCCAGCAATGCGTAGCGATGCGAGATGCTCTTGTCGCCCGGAAGACGAAGGCTTCCCTCGATGTTGCGGGCAGGTGCGATCAGGCGTTCAGTAGCTGCGGCCTGCAAAAGGCTTCTCCGAAAATGGGGATACCTCTATCGTAATGGAGCAGGCGACGCGCGGCGGCCTTCTGTCTTGATTTCCACGCTTCCGCTATGCGAGGCTCGGGACGAAGTGAATCCTCAGCTGAACGCATTTTTTGCCGAGGAGTACCGGGCCATCCGTCCGCGGGCTCCCATGCCTTCCATCGAGGTCCGGTTTCGGCGCTTCACCTCGCTCAACACAACGATTCGCCTGCGCGACGGAAAGATTCAGGTCAGCCTCTCCGACCTGCTGGAAGGCGCGCCAGCGCACGTGCTGCGGGCCATCGCCCATATCCTGATGGCCAAGCTCTACCGCAAGCCAATCGACGCGCAGCAGGCCTATCACTACCGGCGTTTTACGATGAGCGAAGCGGTGGTGCGGCAGAGCGAGCGCATCCGCCAGATGCGGGGCCGCAAGCGCATCGTTACGGCGCGCGGAGAACACTACGATCTAGACGAAATTTTCGAATCGCTGAACACGCGGTTCTTTCATGGGCTGATGGGCCGGCCACAACTCACGTGGAGCGAGCACAAAGCCACGCGCCTGCTGGGCCACTACGACGCCGCGCACAACACCATCATGGTGAGCCGCGTCTTCGACCGCCACAGCACGCCGCGCTATGCCGTGGAATACCTGATGTATCACGAGATGCTGCACCTGAAACATCCGGTGAAGCATCGCAACGGACGGCGTTGCGTGCACTCGCGCGCGTTCCAGGAAGACGAGAAGCTGTTCCCGCACCTCGCAGAGGCAAAGGCCTACCTCAAGACGCTGAGCTAGAGCCGCTCAGACGGTGTGCGCGGTCCGCGGTGTTTGCACCTTTGCCGCCGCCGCGGCCCGGCTGCGCGCGTACAGAATCAGGGCGAACCCGAAAACTACGGCTCCAAGGCTGGCGAACTGCGCATTCGTCATGCCCCAGAGTATCCGCGGATTAATTCGGATGAACTCCACCAGGAACCGGGCGAACCCGCTCAGAATGAGGTACTCGCCGGTGATCTGTCCCCAGGGGCGCGGGTGCTCGGGCCGGCCGCGGCGCCAGAGAATCCAGGCAATGAACAGTGCGCCGAAAAGCTCGTAGATCGGGGTGGGATGGACGCGCTGGTCGGTAGGCACCAGTCCATGAGGAAAGCTCATGCCCCACGGAAGGCTGGTTGGCTTGCCATAATCTCCATCGCCGGAGACGAGACAGCCCAGGCGTCCCACGCCATAGCCGACCGATGCCGCCGGCGCGGCCAGGTCGAGCATCTGCAGGGAACCGAGTTTGTAGACGCGCGCCTGCCACAGCAAGGCGAGAATGCCCACGATCAAGCCGCCGTACCACGCAAATCCTGCGCGATCGAAGAGCAGGTCGGCAGGGTGAGCAAACAGCTCGTTCGGTGTCTCCAGCACGTGCCACAACTTGGCGCCGAGAATGCCGGCGACGGTGGAAACCGCGACGATGCTGATGGCGTCGGCGTTGATGCGCCAGCGGCGAAAATTGCGGTGGAGAATGTAGCAACCGCAGACGGCCGCGAGCCAGAGAAGAAGCCCGAACGTGCCGATGGAGACACGCCCGATGTGAATAAACGGGTACATAATCGACTCTTTCGAGTATAGCTGCCGGCTCGGGAGTATAGCTTCCGGCGCAGCGATTCGAGATAATCGACACGTGAGCACGACCGGCGTTCATCAAGACCTGGAAGTCCTCTTCAGCCGCGATCGCATCCGTCATCGCGTGTTGGAGATGGGGCGGCAAATCGATCGCGATTACGCAGGTGAACGGATCGTCCTGGTGGGTGTGCTCAAGGGTGCGGCTATTTTTCTGGCCGATCTGGCGCGCAGCATTTCTGTCGATAACACCTTCGATTTCGTTGCCGTCTCAAGCTATGGAAAAGGGCAGCGCAGCAGCGGGGCGGTGAAGTTGATTAAGGACCTCGACCAGTCCATCGAGGACAAAAACGTCATCATCGTCGAGGACATTTTGGATACCGGGTTGACCCTGGGCTTCCTGCGCGGGCTTTTTGAGCAGCATCAGCCCCGGTCGCTGCGCATTGCCGCACTGCTCGATAAGCCTTCGCGCCGTGTGGAGAAGATTGAGGCGGATTACGTCGGCTTCACGATTCCCAATCAATTTGTGATTGGGTACGGAATGGATTTCGCGGAGCGGTACCGCAATCTCCCCGATATTTGCCTGATACCACCGGAGCTGGCGCCGCACTGATCGCGTGGCTGTGCCGATGGCGACGCCATCGGGGCAGCCGCACGCGAAAACACCGTATGATGGCTTTCGGTTCGCAGCGGGCGATCCCATGCCAGCCATCGTGTGACCAACAGGAGAATCGTGAGCAAAGAGCGCCAGCAGACGCGGCCAGAGCAGGGGGAGCATGTTTGGGAAGGCGATTATCGCCCCGCTTCGCCGGAGACTCGGCGTTCCTCGCAGCCGCACATCGATCCTCCGCAGACCGACTTCCTGATCCGTCTGGCGGATGCGCTCAACACCACGCTCGACCTGAAGACGCTGCTGGAGCAAACGGCCGCCCTGGTGCGCGCCGTGATCGATTACCGCATCTTTGCGATCCTGCTGGTCAACGACCGCACGCAGGACCTGCGCATGCGCTTTCAAATCGGTCATAAACCGGAAGTCGAGCGCATGCGGATTCCAATGGGAAAGGGCGTTGTCGGAGAAGTTGCCCAGACCCGCCGGCCGATTCTGCTCAACGACGTGAGCAAAGCCAGCAACTACATCAATGCGAACCCCGAGGTTTGCTCGGAGCTGGCGGTCCCGCTGATCAGAAAAAACCGGGTCATCGGCGTCATCGACATTCAATCGGAACAGCCGAATTACTTCACCGAGGAACACGAGCGTCTGCTGGCGCTGACCGCATCGCGGATCGCAGGAGCCATTGAGAATGCGCGGCTCTACACGCGTGTTGCCCGCCAGGCGCAGACCCTGCAGGTTCTGAACGAGATCAGCCGCGAGATTACATCAATCCTCGACCCGGACGAACTGCTGCAGCGGGTCGGACAGCTGATCCGGCGCATTATCGACTACCAGATGCTCTCGGTATGGCTGGTGAACGAGCGGGACCAGATGCTGGAGAGCCGCCTTGCGATCCGGTTCCGGCACAAGTTCGAGGGGAAAGAAAAGCCGCCGGAACAGAAACGGAACATCTGGGAGTCGTCGCCGCCCATCCCCCAGAGGCTCATTCCTCCGGCATCGGCTTTGGGAGATATGGAGGCTGGCATAAAAGCCGAGCCCGTTCCGCTGGGTCAGGGATTGATCGGCACCGCCCTTCAGGAAAAGCGCGTCATTAACGTGGGCGATGTGCGCAAGGATCCCCGCTACCGCATGGTCAACCAGGAAACGCGTTCGGAAATGGTGGTGCCGCTGATCTACAAAGGCCGGAGCGTCGGCGTGCTGGATATCGAACACACGCGGCCGAACTTTTTCAACGAGGACCATGAACGGGCTCTGACCACTCTGGCCGGGCAGGTGGCCATCGCGCTCGAAAACGCCCAGCTCTACCAGCGGGTGGCTCAGCAAGAGCAGCGTCTGGAGCGCGATCTGGCGATGGCGCGAGAGGTCCAGCTGCGCCTCCTTCCCCCGAAGAAGCCGCAGCACAAGCGCGCTGAGTTTGCGGCGCGTTTTCTGCCGGCGCGAACCATCGGCGGCGATCTGTACGACTTTCTGCAGTACGAACCGCATCGCACCGCGGTGGCGCTCGGCGACGTAAGCGGGAAGGCCGCTCCGGCTGCTCTTTACGCGGCCCTGGTGAGCGGGATCATGCGGTCGGAAGCCGCCCGGAAGCTTCCTCCGGCGCGCATGCTGCGGGCATTGAACGACTCTCTGCAGGAGAGGCGGCTCGATTCGCAGTACGTCACCATGCTGTTTGCTCTGTGGAACGACGAGAGCCTGACGCTGCAACTCGCGAATGCGGGTTCCGTGCAGCCTCTCTTCTGCCGCGGGGAGCAGATTGAGACGATCCGGATCGAGGGCTTCCCGCTCGGCATGTTCCCGAGCGCGAACTGGGATGAGGTGAGCATCGCAACGCAGCCAGGCGATACCGTCATCTTCTTCAGCGACGGCATCGTGGATGCGCAGAACATGAACGGCGAGATGTTCGGCACCGAGCGCCTCATCGGGTGCGTGCGGAAACACCAGCACAAAACGGCGTCGCGGCTGGCGGAAAGCATCCTGACCGAGGTGGGCCGCTTCCAGGGCAAGCGGGAGCGTTTCGATGACGAGACGGTGCTGGTGCTGCGGGTGGGTGGCTAAAGTAACCTGAGTTCTCCTGAATATGTGCTGCGACTGGCTGAACAGGCGTTAACATTCGCACAATTACCAGGAGCTGGAAATGAAAGGGCTGTTGCACAGCATTCTTGCTGGTATTTTGTGTGTCATCGTCCCTGTCACTGCGTTCGCTTCCGAATCAGGCTACGGCGTGGTCTATGACGGCGGTTCATTGTCCAATGTAAAAACGGGTTCAAAGATCAGGCTGTTTCTTGAAGGAGACAAGGTCCGATTCGCACAGGGTGGACAGGATCTGATCTCTATTTCCGCCGCTTCGATTACAGAAATCAGCTATGGACAGGATGTGCACAGACGGGTGGGTGCAGCGATCGGTGTCGCCGTGGTGTCATTAGGCATTGGAGCACTGCTCGCGCTCTCGAAATCAAAGAAGCACTACGTCGGGCTCACCTGGGCGGAAGGAGACAAGAAGGGCGGTTTCGCCATGCAGTGCGATAAGAATGACTACCGCGGTATCCTCGCCGGACTGGAAGGGGTAACCGGGAAGAAGGCGGTAGATTCCAGTGCAATGACCGTAAAGAATTGAGGCGCTGAATTCCCGCCAGCGGGCGCCAGCTGGGTACCCATGTTCCTCTGAACCCTGCTCAACCCGAATTGTGCAGGTGCCGTTACCAATCCTCCATTACTCCGATAACCACCGCTGTTTCCTCTGGTAACAATAGCGTTCTCAACCGTTTTTTGTCTTGCTTTCTCGTTGCCGCTTCGTGCTATAGTCCCTGCACCCGGAAGTACCAACAGCTGTCCCCCTCCTGGGTGTACTCCCCTTGCTACAACTCGGGTAAAACCATAAAAGTGAGGTTGGGACGCGCATGAAGCGTGAACATTTAGCTGTTTACATTGCCGCGCTGATGCTGGGAGTTCTGGGGGGCGTTTGCCTGCCGAAAGCCTGGTACCAGCAGCCGGCCCCAAAAATTGCTGTGCTGCACACGGGTACGCACGCACAGCCTTCTCTGCTCGCGGATCGCCGTTAGTCCGGCCAGACAAAATCTTATCCAGAAATCACTCCGTTCATCGCCGGCCAGCTTTACGCCACATAGTGGAGAGCGACAGAGCGTCGACAAAGAACCAGCCGCCCGCGTTCCCGAAACTGGGCCGAGGCGGAGATGGCCAGGACAAAGGGCGTCTTCGGATGCCCTTTGTTTTTTGCGGATGTCGCGGTTCCTCGTGACCAGCCGGACCGCCAGGAATCCGGGCGCGCATTCTGATATCCTCAACCGTTTATTCCATTTCTGCGCTCTTACAGGACAGAGCAGCAGGAGGAGCAGGATGCCTGAGCAGCGGGGACGAAAGTACCACCAGGAGCGTGTGGCGGAAACTCTGCGCGACGAAATCGGCGCGATGATCGAAGGAGAATTGTCGGACCCGCGCATCAGCTTTGCCTATGTCAGCCAGGTGGTGCTGAATCCTGGTGGAAAGTCGGCGCTGATCTATGTGGCGGTCGACGGTGGACCCACGGAAGAAGCCGACACGCTGGAGGGTCTGATGGCGGCGCGTGGGTACATCCGCCATGAGTTGGCGGAGCGGATGGGCGTCCGCTACGTCCCCGAGCTGACCTTCCTGATCGACCGGTCCGAAAAGATGAAGGCGCGCATTGACGAGCTGCTGGGGCGAAAGAGGCGGACGGGCGTCAGGATGCCGGGGACGGAGCAGAGAAGCTAAACAGCGGGAAGCATAAGGTTTCAATGGCGACTGGGCAGAACATCCCGATCGAGCAGGATGCGTCGCAGGGACAGGGGGGCGCCGGGGATCTCCGCGCGGTGCTCGAGGTTCTGCAGCGTGGACAGCGGTTCGCGGTGTGTGCCCACGCCCGTCCGGATGGCGACGCCGTTGGGGCGATGCTGGCCTGCGGCATGGTTCTCGCGCAAAAAGGCAAGCAGGTCGAATTGATCTCCGCCGATCCTGTCCCGCTGATCTACCGCGGGCTGCCGTGCGCGAGCAACATTCGGCAGACCAGCCGGCTGCAGGGCGAGTACGACGCGGTGATCCTGCTGGAATGTGACGGCATTGCCCGGACCCGGGTCGCCGGCCTGGAAGGGCGGCTGCTGGTGAACATCGATCACCACGTCAGCGGCAAGCCTTTTGCCGACGTGAACTGGATTGATGTCGATGCCTGTGCTGTGGCCGAGATGATTTATCGGCTGGCGCGAGCGGCTGACGTCTCGGTGACGGCGGAGATGGCTACTTGCCTCTATGCGGGCGTTCTCACGGACACCGGCTCTTTTTGCTACGAAGGCACCGATGTACATGCCTTTGAGCTGGCGCGGGAGTTGGTGGCGCGGGGTGCCGATCCGGCGCAGATTGCCCGCGAGGTTTACTTTTCAAACCCGCTTTCGAAGATGATGCTGCTGGGTGCGGCGCTTTCAAACCTGCGGCGGGATGGTCGGCTGGCCTGGCTGTGGGTCACCCATGCCGACATGCAGAAAACCGGGGCGGCGGAAGAGGATTGCGAAGGAATCGTGAACTACGCGATTGGCGTTGCCGGTGTGGAAGCGGCCGTGCTGTTGCGCGAGTTGCCGGATCGGCGCGTGCGGCTGTCGCTTCGCAGCAAGGGCAACCTGGACGTGGCCCGGATCGCTGCGGATTTTGGGGGCGGGGGACATCGGCATGCGGGAGGCTGCACGCTCGACGGTCCGCTGGGTGCGGCGACAGAGAAGATTCTGGAAACGATGCGACGCGAACTGATGACCGGCGAGCGCCGGCGGGACGACGAAGCAAATGACGGCATCTAAATCTGTTACGCTGACTCGGACGTGAACGATAGCCCCAACCAGTCGCAGGAGAGTGTGGAATCCGGCCAGTCGCGGTGGCGTTCTTTGTTGCCGGCGAGACTGCGGCAGCTTTGGGACCGATTTCCAGCACTCGAAGAGCTGGCAGAAGCGGGAACGCTGTTCATCCTGACAGCGTTCTTTCTCTTTTATGGCCTCGTCCCCATCTTTGGAGGCGACGGGGTTGGCCTGGTGGGCGCCGATGAGCCGCGCTATGCCCAGGTGGCCCGCGAAATGCTGGCTCGCCGCGACTACATCACGCCTGTCCTCTGGGGCCATCCGTGGCTGGAAAAGCCGGCGCTGTACTACTGGCGAGCCATGTTTTCCTTCCGGGAATTTGGCGTCCACGACTGGTCGGCGCGTCTCCCCTCTGCGAGCTTCGCGTTCATGCTGGTGGTGCTGATCTACCTGCATATCCGGCGGTTCCGGAACGGAGGCCAGCTGGATGCGGCATTGATTACCGCTTCGTGCGCCGGCATTTTGAGCTTTGCGCGGGGCGCCTCGACGGACATGCAGCTGGCGGCGCCCTTCTGCATCGGCATGCTGGGCTGGTACGCATGGTACGAAACCGACAGTAAGTTTTGGCTCTTTGACATTTACTTTTTCGTGGGAGCGGCCACGCTGGCCAAGGGGCCTGTCGCGCCCTTTATGGCACTGACGATCATTGGCATTTTTGCCATCCTGCGGCGCGAGTGGTCTTTATTCCGGCGAAGCCTGTGGTGGCCGGGTATTGTTCTCTACTTTGGCATGGTGCTGCCCTGGTATATCGCGGTCCAGCGCCGGAATCCCACGTTTTTGAAAATCTTCTTTCTGCAGCACAATCTGGAACGTTTCGCCACCAACCGGTTCGAGCACTATCATCCCTTCTGGTATTACGTGCCGGTCGTGCTGCTGGGACTCACGCCCTGGGCAGTCATCGCTATCACCGCCTTTGCCGATGCGGTAGGGGGCTCGATCAACGAGTGGAAGGTTCGCCGCGGACGATTCCTGTACGTAGGGCATGGGCGCGCGGGAGATGCCTTTCCTGAGTTCCTGGTGCTGTGGGCGGTCGTGCCCATCGTCTTCTTTTCCTTTTCCGAGTCGAAGCTGCCGGGCTATATCCTGCCCGCGCTGCCGCCGCTCACCATTCTGGCGGGCGACTATCTAAATCGGATCCGAACGCGTGGATTGAAGACCTGGCTGCTCGTATTGCACGCGGTGCTCACGGGTGTGCTGACCATGTTCGTGCTGCTGATGCCGCTGCACCTCCATAATCCGGAGGCTATTCCCCCACGGATTGCCATCGTGGCTGCGAGCTTGGTCGGGATCGCAGCGGCCGTCTTCATTCTGATCATGGTGGCCCGTTTTGGGCTGAAACGGCTGCGCATCGCTACCATGACGCCGATGATCATGCTGCTGCTCTACATCTTCGGCATCGGG
>DATGJK010000038.1:0-33925 GCA_035295245.1 Acidobacteriaceae bacterium | reverse complement strand
GGCGAAGGAGATGAACGTTCCTATTCTGCCGGTGGCGATCTGCGGAACCTACGACGTGCTTCCGCGGGGTCGCGACCAGATTCGGCGTGCCCCGGTGCAGGTGCGGTTCGGAACGGCGCTTCGCGCGGAACGGGACGAGACGGAGGAGAATCTCCTGGCGCGTCTATGGAAGGCCCTCTGCGACCTGCGCGGCGCAGATGCGCGACCCCGTGAGCCGATTCCGCTTTCTCTCGACGTTCACTGGAAACCGATCCGCTGAATGAGCACGATCAGTTTCGAGGCCTTTCGCCAGGCTGAGCACTAGCAGTTGCTGGTTGGATAACCTGGCCGGAACCGCCTTGCACACATCTCAGAATCGTTGGAGCATTCTGCTCATGCACGCGTATTTCGGCGACGTGTGGCTCGCGCGCCTTTGCCTGCAGCGAGGCATGGCGGCGCTGTACGTAATCGCCTTCGTCGCCGTACTGCACCAGTTCAAGCCACTGCTGGGGGAAAGGGGGCTGATGCCGGTCCCCGCATTTCTGCGGCAGGTGAGCTTTCGCAAAGCGCCGACCCTTTTCTGGTGGCGATACTCCGACCGGCTGCTCGACGCAGTTGCCTGGACGGGGCTGTTCGTTTCCGTCTGCGCACTGTTCGGCCTGACCGAAGCCGGACCGGTCTGGGTCTCGATCGCCGCGTGGCTTCTGCTGTGGGTCCTGTATCTCTCGATCGTGAATGTCGGGCAGAGCTTCTTCGCGTTTGGCTGGGAATCCATGCTGCTGGAAGCCGGATTCTTCACAGCGTTCCTGGGGCCAACGCGCACGTGGCCCTCGATCCTGCCAATCCTGATTTTGCGCTGGATGCTGTTTCGCACCGAAGTGGGCGCGGGTCTCATCAAGCTGCGGCACGACTCCTGCTGGCGCGATCTGACCTGCCTCTTCTATCACTACGAGACGCAGCCCCTGCCCAATCCGCTGAGCTGGACCTTCCACCGGATTCCCAAACCGCTGCACCGCTTTTCGGCTCTGTTCAGCCACTTTGTGCAGGTGATCATTCCCTTTGGCTTATTCGCTCCGCAGCCGGTTGCCTGGATTGCCGGGGCGCTCATTATCTTTCACCAGCTTTGGCTCATCATCAGCGGAAACTACTCATGGCTGAACTGGCTGACGGTGATCCTCGGCTTCTCGGCATTCAGCGATGCTCCGCTGCATTACATCGTGCTCGCGCGAGCCTACGCGCTGATGCCGCGGCCGCCGGCCTTCGACGCGCTGCTGTATGTCGTCACTGCCGGAACGCTGCTGCTGAGCATTCAGCCGGTCATGAACCTGTTCTCGCGGCACCAGGTGATGAACTACAGCTACAACCGCTTCCACCTGGTGAATACCTACGGAGCCTTCGGACAGGTCGGACGCGAGCGTTACGAAATAGTGCTGGAAGGCACCTCGGACCGGCTGATCACGCCGCAGACGCAGTGGAAGGAATACGGCTTCCTCGCCAAACCCGGCGATCCGCTGCGCATGCCGCCCCAGGTCGCGCCCTATCATCTCCGGTTGGACTGGCTGATCTGGTTTCTTCCTTTTTCTGTCGCGATCACGGGCAGCGGCATTCACGTCTGGCGATACGACGTGTGGTTTCTCAGGCTGATCAAGAGGCTGCTGCAGAACGATCGCTCCATCCTGCGGCTGATGGGCAGGAATCCCTTTGCCGAAGGGCCACCGGTCTTTGTTCGCGCGCTGTTTTATCAGTACCGCTACGCGGATCCGCAGGAGAGGCGGGCGACGGGCGCGTGGTGGATGCGCACTTTGCGCGGCGTCTACCTGAGACCGGTGTCGTTGAATGACCTGGACCAACTCTGAGCGATGAGACGCAAACGACTCTTTCTCGATTGCGACGGCGTACTCGCCGACTTTGACGGCGCGGCCACGAAGCTCTTCAGCATGCCGCCTCACCATGCGGAGGAGCAGCTTGGTTCACGGCAATTCTGGGCGAGAATCCACCGGCAGAAAAGCTTCTATCGGAAGTTGCCGCTGATGAGGGATGCGCGCGTGCTGTTCGATGCGGTGTCGCACCTGCATCCCATCATCCTGACTGGATGCCCGATCGGCGGCTGGGCCGAGCCGCAGAAGGTGGAATGGGCTGCGGAACACTTCCCCGGCACCGCCATCATCACCTGCATGTCGCGCGAGAAATATTTGCACATGCGGCCGGGCGACGTGCTGGTGGACGATTACCTGAAATACAGAGATCGGTGGCAGGAGGCGGGCGGCATCTTCATCCACCACACCTCCGCGAAATCCACTCTTGCCGCACTGGAGCAGATCGGAGTGCTCAAGCGGCCGTCAACGGCGAAGAAGCCGGGTTAGCGGTGATGCCCACCGCCACCGCCGCCGCCGGAGTGCCCACCACCACCGGAGTGACCGCCTCCACCGAAGCTGTGCCCGCCGCCTCCACCGAACGAGTGGCCCCCTCCACCGCCGCCGAATGAGCGGCCTCCACCGCCGCCGAATGAGCGGCCTCCGCCACCACCGAATGAGCGGCCTCCGCCACCACCAAACGAACGGCCTCCGCCGAACGGACTGCCACCGCCGAAGGCCCGGCCGCCACCGCCGAAGCTACGCGATCCTCCGCCGAAGGAACGCGGCGCACCGTAGCCGGAGAACCCACCGCCGGCACGGCCGGCGCCGAACATCGAGCCGCGCGAAGGCTGGCTGTATCCACGGTACGTTTGCGAAGGCGCGCGATACGTTTGTCCGCCGAATCCGGATTGTCCGTATCCACGGCCCGTTTGCGGAAACTGACGGTAGCCGCTCATTTGCGAGCCGCCTCCGTAGCCGCCATTGCGGGCAATCATCGGCGCGCGGCCGTAGCTGCTCCCAAAGGACCCGCGCTGGTTTCCCATATACGGTTGCGGACGGCTGCCGGAGAAGGGCGCCGTGCGGCCATATCCGCCTCCAAAGGCCTGGTTACGCCCTCCGAAGCTGGGATTTCGGGATCCGTTGAAGCCTGTCGAGCCGCGTCCGTAGCCGTTTCCATACGATCCATGGAAGCTGCTGCCGTATCCGCCGCGGAAGCCCCCCTGAGAGCGTTCCGCCGCCAGGCGCGCCGGACCTGCTCCATATTCGTGGAAGCCCCGCCCCCCCATATACCCACCCCGATTCCCGAACGATGCGCCGGGACGTCCGCCGAAGGCGCGCTCACGATAGCCATACCCTCCGTGATACATGCCGCGGCCATACCAGCCGGCAGCGCGCGGGCCGCCATGGGCAAATCCCCAGTCGCGGACCTCGCGGCTGTGCGAGTACCAGCCGCCGCCGTGGTAGAGCAGGCAGTGATCGCCCCAGTCAAAGCCCCACCCGCCGAAGGCCCATCCGAGCCCGGAAAAGGCGGTCAGCGCCACGCCGACCCCGAATCCAATCACTCCCCAGGCAAGGTCGGCGGCGAAATCAGGAACCGCGAATCCCGCATACGGAGCTACCGGAGCACCATACACAACCCAGGGATTGTATTCCGGCACATAAACGACCTGAGGGTTCGAGGGGGCAAGGTCAATGTAGCCCTGGTCGTCCTGCACCGTGAGCTGCGGCGTATTCTGCAGCGTGCCGGCAGCCTGCGCGCGCTGGCGCATGGCCTGGACGGCATTGGTCACGTCCTCTGGCTGGTTGTAGTAGGCGTTGCCCAACTGTGTGGTCCACTGCAGGTTCTGCGCCATCATGTCGAGCACCTGCGGGAAAGCGGTCAGCGATTTCACGCTGGGATCCCAGTTCTGCACATTCGCACCCGCCGCAATCTGCTCCGGAGCTGCATTGCCCTGGGCCTGCCGCCAATGGTCGGCGTCGACCACCTGGGCCGGGTAGGTGGATGCCGCCAGAACTTCGGCCAGAAGCGAGTCAGGATAGAGCGCGATCGGCGCAACCATCTGATCCAGCTGATCCGGGCTCATGGACTGGACTGGGACAGGCGTGCCGTCGCGGTATCCCTGGTCGGGATAGCCCTGCGCGTACGCCTGATTCCCGTCCGGCGGCGGGGGCGCCTGATCGGGCGCGTACTGCGGCTGGCTGTAATACGGCTGCTGGTCCGAAGTGGGCGGCACATAATTCGGGTCCGGAACAACCGGGTTTTGTGAGTCGTATTGCTGCTGCGGACTATTTGGTTGCTGCGGCGCAGGCTGCGACGAATCCGGAGGAGGCGGCGGCGGAACCTGCTGCGGCGACTGCGCAAAAAGCTCTCCACCGGTTGCGGGCACCAGCAGAACAGATAATCCGACGGCCAGAACCTTGCGCAGAATCTGAGCCGGACCTCCGCTGGGTTGGGTTTCGGAATCGGAACGCCGATCCTGAGGAGCAGGCCCGGCAGTGCGCGAAAACGGCAGGAACGCGCGAATGGTCATGAGTCCCCTTCAGTGGCCCGGTCGGCTGCATCGAAGCCGGACTTCAAGCCGTACCGCCAGGATCGATGCGTCACATGCGGTCGATCACCCCTGCCCTACTCGCAATTGCCCGCAAATTCGGGAGGGTCTTCGTTCGATCAAACCCGGTTCGGCGGTTTTGGTTCCGCGCCGCTTCGATGCAAGGCGAAATAATTTTCGGGAGCGCTCCCTGGATTGCATTTTCGTCATTTGACCGACAGCCGGCGCAATCCGGACCGACGAAAACGTCGAGAGCCAGAGCATCGCCCCGGCCAGTTTGTTGCGCTGGCAAGCTGTTGTTTCGAAGGCAATCAGGTTCGCGCCTGCTGGCTCGAACGCGCTTCGTCACGGACTTGTTCCTCCGCGGAGCTGTCCCCGTCAGGGAAGATCGCGCTGGCGGCGTAGCCAACCGCGCAGGTCATCAGCGAGCCGATCAGCACCCACCAAGTCCAGGCAATCTTGGGGATCGTGATCCAGTACCCGAAAATGGGCAGCCTCAGCGCGTGTGGCTGGATCCAGAGCGGCAGATTCACCGCTACGCCGGCTGCCATCCCTGCAATCGTGCCGTTTTCATTGGCGCGGCGGCTCAGGGTTCCCAGCAGGAAGACGCCCAGCATGGGTCCCTGCAGAACCGAGGCGATCGATAAGCCTATCTCCACAACGTGCCCGCCGTGGCGCGAGAACATTGCGAGCACAAAGAGCACGACGGCCCAGACCACGGTCAGGAGCCGCGAAAGTTGCGTGCGGGTACGCTCTGAAAGGTCCGGATGCCTCGGCAAATAGAAATCCACCACGGCGCTGGAGGAAAGCGAGTTGAGCGCGGCGCTCAAATTGGACATGGCAGCCGCCAGGATCGCCGCGACCATCAGCCCGGCAATGCCCACCGGCATCTGCTCGACGATGAATGCGGGGAAAATGCGATCGGCGCTGAGGGCAGGAGCACCAGTATTCCTGAAATACAGGAACAGGCCTGCGCCAATGAGCAGAAACAAGGTGAACTGAAAGAAGACTACGACTCCGCTGACCAGCAGGGCGAGCCGGGACTCCCGCAGATTTTTCGCCGCGAGCAGCCGCTGGACCATCAGCTGATCGGTTCCGTGACTTGCCATGGTGAGGAAGCATCCGCCGATGACGCCTGCCTGGAACGTATAGGTCTCCACCAGCGACCAGGAGAAGTGCAGCATCGTGAGCTTGTGCGCAGCGGAGGCGCCCGCCAGCAGCCCGTTCCAGCCCCCTGGAATTCTGTGACAAACCGTGGCCAGCGCCACCAGCGATCCGCCGATGTAGAGAACCATCTGCACCACATCGGTCCAGATGACCGCAGCCATGCCGCCCTCGAAGGTGTACATCAGGGTGAGCGCCGAGAGCACCGCGATGGACGCGACGTCGCCGGTCCCGATCGCCAGTCCGACCACAATGGACACCGCAAAGACGCGCACACCTTCGGCCGCCGCACGCAGCGCGAGAAACAGGCCTGCGGTGAAGCGGTGCAGGCGTCGTCCGAAGCGCGCGCCGATGAGTTGATACGCCGTGAGCAGCTCGCCACGAAAATAGCGCGGCAGAAAGATGATGCAGATCACGACGCGCCCGAGCAGGTAGCCCATCGCCAGCTGGAGGAAACCGAAGTCGCCGGTAAACGCCAGCCCAGGGACGCTGATAATCGTCAGCGTGCTGGTCTCCGCAGCAACAATGGAGAGGGCAATCGCCCACCAGGGCAGATTGCGGTCGGCGAGAAAGTAAGAACGCAGCGAGCGCTCGCCGGACTTGCGGAAGCGCAGCCCGAAGAGAGTGATCCCGGCGAGGTAGACGGCGACCAGCAGCAGGTCAAGGGTGCGCAGGTGGACGGAATGCATGGGCGGGCCTCAGCACCTCGCCCCAGGCGTGATGCCGAGTCTGCGTCGCAACCGGAGGACCGTCTTGCTCACCTGCTCATCCTCCAACGCAGAGGCGAAAATGTCCACTGCCGGCAGGGCAAGCTCGCTCGATACCTGTGATTTTGCGAGCCCTGCAACCTCAGGTATTGCAGTTGCCAACCGGCCATCGATTGCGTTGGATTGGTGCTCTATAGCTTTCCTGTGGTGTCACAAACGCCGGCGTGTTGCCCTCGGTTCCACACGCCAGCCGCCTGGCGCGAGACATTGTGGAAGCCTGCCACTGCACCTTCGCAAATGGATGCCAAGGTCACTCAAAAGCGCCGCAGCAGGAACTCGATACCGAAATTACCGGAGATATAATCATCCCGCTCTATAGCTCCCTGTTATCATCTGCAGCGAGCCCCTATAGCACTTGCGCTCAATTCTGCTATTTTGTTGCAGGAAACAGGGCGAGCAGCTCCGACAAAATTACGACCACGATGCCGAATCGCAACGACGAACCCGCGTACAAACGAATCCAGGGAGCCATCCGGCGGCGGATCGATTCCGGCCAGCTGAAGCCTGGAAATGTGGTCCCCTCCGAACGAGAACTGGCACGCACGCATCGGGTGAGCCTGATGACCGCCCGCCACGCGCTCACCGAACTGGCGCGGGATGGCATTGTGGAACGGCGGCACGGGGCGGGTACGTTTGTCGCGCCGCCCAAGGTGCAGTTCAACAAGCTGCTCGGCTACACGGAGCAGATGGCGAGCCTTGGTTTGACGGCGCACTCGCGCGTCGTCTCGGCGGCGGTGGTGAACCACGAACATGAGATTGCCGCGCGCCTGGGGCTTCCGCCGACCAGCCGCCTCGGCCGCCTGGAGCGCGTACGCCTCGCAGGCGACGAACCCGTCGCCCTTGAGGTGTGTTACTGGTCGGCGGACGAATTCCCCGATCTGGTGCGAGCGCCTCTCGATCGTACTTCGCTTTTTTCTGTGCTGGAGCGGGAATGCAGCGTTTCCATGGCTTACGCCGATGAGGAGATTGACGCGACCGACGCCGATCAGCGCATGGCCGACCTCCTGCATATTCACCGGGGCGCTCCGCTGCTGCGCATGCGGCAACTCATCTTCTCGACAACCGGAAGAGCGACGGTCTATGTGACCGGTTTTTACCGCTCCGGCCGGCATACGCTTCGCATTCGCCGCTTTCGGTAACTGGATTTTGGGCAAAGAAAAAGGGCAGCCGATTTTCCGGCTGCCCTGGATCGATATGCTCCCGATTAGCCCTGCGACGAGTGCAGGACGCGGAAGGTTTCGCCGCCGTCGGACCAAATCAGGACGAGCGCATCCTGACCCTGCGACACGCTCGACAGCGCCTGAGCCGCTTCCGACGCATTGTGGATCGGCTTGCGATTCACGCTGACGATCACGTCCCCCTGCTGCAAGCCGGCATCGTCGGCCGGGCTGCCGGGACGAACGCTCTGGATCACCGCACCGTCGATGCTGCGCGGCGCCTGAATCTGGCTGCGAACATCGGGCGTGAGATCCGCGAGGCCGAGGCCCCAGTGGCCCTTGCCGTCATGATTCGACGCAAGGACCTCGTTGCCGCTGCTGTTCATCGAGCCGAGCGTTACCGGAACCGTGATGTTCTGGCCATTGCGCGAAACATCGAGATGAATGGTCGTTCCAGGCGCATTCTGCAGCACCAGCATCTGCAGCTGACCCGAATCGGTGACCGGTTTGCCGTTGATCCCGGTGATCACGTCACCCGACTTCAGGCCGGCCTTCTCACCCGGAGAGTCCGGATTGACTTGCGTGACGACCGCGCCCTCTGCCTTCTTCATGTTGAAGAACTGCGCATTCTCCGGCGATACGTCTTCGATCGTGACTCCCATCACGCCATGTTCGATCTTGCCGTTCCTGATGATCTGATTGACGACCGGCTGGGCCACCTCGGTCGGAATGGCGAAGCCCATGCCCGAGAACGAGCCCGTCGGCGAAATGAGAAAGGTGTTGATGCCGATGAGCTGCCCGCGCGCATCGACCAGAGCGCCGCCCGAGTTTCCCGGATTGATGGCGGCATCGGTCTGGATGAATTCACCTGGCTTGTGGCGATCCGCCTCCGGATTCGGGCGGTTCAGCGCGCTGATGATGCCGCGCGTTACCGTGAAGCGGAATCCGTAAGGATTGCCGAAGGCCAGAACCATCTCGCCGGGCCGCAGCTGCGATGAATTGCCCCAGGGCACGCTGGGCAGATTCGTCGCATTGATCTTGATCACGGCCAGGTCGGTCAGCGGATCGGTGCCGATCAGCTTCGCTTTGTAGACGTCACGGTTGCTGAGCGTCACGTTGATATCCATCGCGCCCTGTACGACGTGGTTGTTGGTGACGATGTAGCCGTCCGGCGAAATGATGACGCCGCTGCCTTGCCCCTTTTCAATCTGCGGTCCCTGCGGCTGCCGTGGGAACTGGAAGAACTGCCCAAAAGGCGAATTGGGGCCGCCGAAGAACTGCTGCATCTGCTGCTGTTCCTGCTGCTGATCCTGTCCGCCCTCGTCGGCCGCGAGTTGTCGCTGCGTCAGCTTCGAGGTCACGTTCACGTTGACGACGGCAGGCGTAACCCGCGCGGCGAGGTTTTCCATCGCCTCATCGAGAGCCTGCAGAGCGTTGTTCTCCTGCGGCGCGGCGGGTGACGGCGTCGCCATGGCTGCGGATGCCGGCCGCGCAAATTCCCAAACACCCATCCCCACCAGCGCTCCCGCCGCGAGTGCCGGGACGGCAATCTGTTTCAACTTCAGTTTCATTTTCTGGTTCTCCTTCTCTGTTTAATCGCTGAACTAATAAATTAGTTGTTAGACCCAAAAAATTTTCCTTATCTCGTGCTTCAGATCGATGAATGCATGGATTCACCCAAAGGCAGCAGGCTGATCACGCGATACGTATGCACATGCCAGCCCGTCTGGTCCTGCTCCAGGATCTGCACGGTTTGCACCTGCACCGGGACCTGTCCCACGGTTTGCGGATTCCCGACGCCGGTACGCGCGGCGACGGGAGCGAAATCGGTAATGGAGGTCTCCATCACCACGAGCATCTGCACCTTCGCCGTCTGCGCTGCAACGGCCCTGGATTTTGGCGCGGCGTCATCCAGATTCGCCATCACGACCGGCGGCATCACGCGGTGGGAACGGTTGAGGTTCAGCGGAGGCCGACTTGACGTTGCAGAATTCCCGCGCGCCAGCTTCGCCCTGGTGTGGATCGCAAGGGGCTTGCCGTGCGGCGCTGCCGGATGAAACATTGCCGGAACCATGGCGGCTCGCGCCTCGGACGGGAATTCTACCCTGCTCGGTAATGCCGAGTGTGCGACGGAACCGTTGCTGTCCGGCGCAAACGCCACGAACTGCGGCGCAAATTCCAGCAGGCCGCAGCAGGTCATGCAGAGTGCCGCCGCCAGACCCAGCGCGCCACGTCCGACTCGCGTCGAGGTCGGCCCGCTCTCGAGAATCCTGGCGATCCGGATGGCTGCTTGCCTTGCCTTCTCCACGGCAGCCTGCGCCATCTTCCATCCGCTGCGCGCGCAGCCCCGTTCCAGCAGCCCGATCAAAGATCCGGCATATG
This sequence comes from Acidobacteriaceae bacterium, assembly GCA_035295245.1. Lineage (GTDB taxonomy): Bacteria > Acidobacteriota > Terriglobia > Terriglobales > Acidobacteriaceae > Palsa-343. The sequence continues at coordinate 24,071 of DATGJK010000038.1, read as the reverse complement.
CATGCGCATTCCCGGTAGCAGCGACGACGGCGTCATCGCACGCCATTTCGCGTTCCATTGAAAGCCGCGTGTCAATCCACCACACCGCGGGATGAAAAAAGAGCAGCGCGCGCATGGTCTTCTGCAGAAGGTTCGTCCAGTCGTCCCGCCGGCGCAGGTGCGTCATCTCGTGAATCAGGATTGGCTTCAGCTCATCCGCCGGCAATTCCTGGAGTGTCCACGCCGGCAGCACGATTGCCGGATTTCTAAAGCCGATGGCCGCGGGAACCCGAGCGCTCTCAGAGATGAGCAGGCGTACACGGCGCTCTCCCGCTGCGGGGAAGACGTCACGCAGCGAAACGTCCAGCTGTTCGATCGCGAGTTCTGCGCAACTCTTGCGGATGGTGCGCACCTGCAAAATACCGGCGACGAGGCGCGCCAGGGCGGTCATCGCAATCAGAATCCAAAAGCCCGCGAACAGCACAGCCCAGAACGCAGGGACTGTGATCCCGGCATGCGGAGCAGCGCTGAGCCGGTGTCCAGCCACCTCAAACGCGCTCAGCAGCGGCAGGCCGGCGACGCCCACCAGCGTCACCAGCCACACGGCGAACCGGGTTCCGGCGTTCTGCCGTCCCAGCAGCCGCAGCAGCAACCATGCGCATCCAGCCAGCAGCATTCCCTCGGGCAACGAATTCAGAACGCGCTCCACAGCGACTTGCGCGATGGTCTGCACTGCCGGGGCCATGGCCAGTACGATCATTGCGCGCCGCTCCTTGTTTTCGTTTCCAGCATCTTCCTGAGCCGGTCGAGCTCTTCAGACGCGATTCCGCGATCCTCAAGGATGTTCAGCACCAAATCTTCATGGGAGTTGCGGAAGAAGCGGCTCACCAGGTGCCGGATCTCCGAGCGGCTCGCCTCGTCCTGCTTCACGAGCGGCCGGAAGATGTGCGCGCGGCCATCCTTATCGTGCCCGACGTAGCCCTTGCGTTCGAGAATCCGGATCGTCGTCAGCACGGTGTTGTAGGCCAGCGCCGGCTCGGCCGGGAAGGAATCCAGAATTTGCTGCACTGTGCCGGGTCCCTTTTGCCACAGCACCTGCATGATGCGCAGCTCGGCTTCGGTCAGCGTTTCGGATGTCCTGCGAGGCACCGGATGCTCCCTCCTATTTTTTAGACACGGCAGCAAAGCGAAAGTAACTAATTTTTTAGTTGAACTCTGGATGCGGAGTCAAGCAGCTGGCGGCGACTGTGGATCTCCTTCAGCATCTATCGTTTGGCGTAGTCCCCTGCATTTCTTGATCGAAGCCACGACGCCGCTTATGCCACGCCTGCCCGTATCAGCTTCGCAGTCGTGACCACCTGGCCGGTATGACGCAGCGTGTGGTCGGCGCAGTGGACCAGAAGCCCTCCCACGGTGGTCGGCAGCGCCTTGCGTCCGACCTGCCGCGACTGCTCGAGATCCGCGCCCTGGAAGGCACGAATGCGCTCAAGCGCGTTCTCCATTCCCCGGTGGAAGTGGTCCAGCAGCTCCTTCGCGGAGCCGCGTGCCTCCTGCTCGGCTTTCAACGTCGCCAGCTGGTCAGAGCTGAGCTGCCGTCCCTCCGCGTAGGTCAGCAAACGATCCAGGCTGCCCACAACATGGCGCAGGTGAAATGCGAGGGACGCGATGTTCCCGGGACGCGCATGCACCTGCTCGTCCGTCAGGCCATCACAGGCTGCATCCACGTCTTCCCGGCTCAGTTCCAGGGCATGGATGACGCCGCGGATCACGGCAGGGATGTCATGATGTGTGCAGCGCAGCCACGGCTCCGGTTGTCCACTCACAGGTCTCCTCCTGACTCTTAGCTTAGCCGCCGAGAGCTAGCTTCGAGCGCGACTGCTGCCCCGTAAACTGGAACCATGGCGCCGATCATCACCGCACAAAACATCTGTAAGCGATTTGGCGCCGTACCGCTCTTCGACAAAGTCTCTTTCGCGGTCCACGATGGAGACCGCATCGGCCTGATTGGGCCGAATGGCGCAGGCAAATCGACGCTGCTGGCGATTCTGGCCGGCGAGCAGGAGGTCGATTCGGGCGAAATTGCTGCCCGGAAGCGCACTCGCATCGGTTACGTCCATCAGATTTCGGACTTCGCCGCTGGAGCCACAGTGCGCAGCGTCATCGAATCAGCGATGGCCCATGGCGCCGTACCGGAGAACGAGCGCGAACAGCGTCTGCGGGAGACGCTGGGACGCGCAGGATTCAGCGAAAGCGGGGACAACGGTGGCGTTCCGATGAGCGCCGAGGCGCTGACGCTGAGCGGAGGCTGGCGGAAGCGGCTGGCCATCGCTGAAGCTCTGGTCGTTCAGCCGGATCTCCTGCTGCTGGATGAGCCGACGAACCACCTCGACCTGGAGGGAATCGAATGGCTGGAAGCGCTGCTGGAATCGGCGAGCTTCGCCTTTGTGGTGATTACGCACGACCGCTATTTCCTGGAGAACGTCGCGACGGAAATCGTCGAGCTGAATCGGATCTACGCGGAATGCTCGCTTCGTGTGAGCGGCGCCTATTCCAGATTCCTCGAAACACGCGAGGCGTATATCGAATGGCAGCAGCGCGCACAGGAGAGCCTGCGGAACCGGGTGCGCGCTGAAATTGAATGGCTGCGCCGCGGGCCCAAAGCGCGGACCACCAAGGCCAAAGCGCGGATCGATGCAGCCAATACGATGATCGCTGAATTGGCGGAGTCCGAAGCGCGCACGCGCACGGGAACAGCGGGAATCAGCTTCGACGCGACGGGCCGTCAGACGAAGCGGCTCATCGAGGTCGATTCCGTTGCTGCAGAACTCGGGGGGCGAACGATTCTCCGCGACGTCAGTTTCAGCCTCCTCAATGGGACGAGACTCGGCCTGCTCGGCCCGAACGGCTCCGGGAAAACGACGCTGCTGCGAACCATGACCGGCGAACTCCCACTGGCTGCCGGCGAGGTCCGCCGGGCGCCGGGGCTGCGCATCGTGCACTTCGAGCAAATGCGCGAGCTGGACCACTCGCTCACCTTGCGGCGAGCGCTCGCGCCTGACTCCGATTCCGTCGTCTACCAGGATCGCGTGCAGCACGTTGCCGGCTATGCGTCGCGATTCCTGTTCACCGGCGAGCAGCTCAACCAGCCGGTATCGCGGCTCAGCGGAGGAGAGCGGGCGCGCGTGCTGATCGCCCGGCTGATGCTTCAGCCGGCCGACGTGCTCATCCTGGACGAACCCACTAACGATCTGGACATCCCCACCCTCGAAATTCTCGAGGAGGCGCTGCTCGACTTCCAGGGCGCGTTGGTGCTCGTGACCCATGACCGGTATCTCCTCGACCGGGTCACAAACGCAGTCGTGGGGCTGGATGGCCGCGGTCGCGCGGCGGTATTCGCTGACTACCGGCAATACGAGGCTTGGCGCGAGGAGGAGAATCCGCGCCCGGCTACTCCGAAGGAGTCCTCCTCGGAACGGCCCACCACTGCGCCGGCGAAGAAGAAGCTGTCGTACCTGGAGCAGCGCGAATTTGACGGCATCGAAGCTCGGATTGAAGCAGCCGACGCCCGCCTGCAGGCGGTGAAAGCGCGGATCGAAGATCCCGCCGTCGCGACCAGTGCCGCTGCGCTGACTGAGGCACTGGCCGAACTGGAAGCTGCCCGCGCAGAACACGATGCGGTGTACGAGCTCTGGGCTGAGCTGACTGAGAAAATCGGCGGCTGACCCAGTTCTCCGATGCGGCAACTGCGCCTTGCCCGATCGCTGTTTCAAAAGGCGATGCACAGAGCCGACCGCAACTGACCTGCGGATCCAGGGTTTTCGACCTGCCAAAGGAGTACGTGGGAAAATCTGCCAGAGAGGCTGCGAGAATCTTTGCCGTGTCACAGGGCGATCCTGCTATGATGATGCGCACTTCTCCCGCCCTCCCCAGACGAGTTCCCCGGAAACGAGGTACAAATCTGTGAAACTATCGCGCAGAGCCTTCAGCGAGGCTGCGATATCGGGAACCCTGCTGTCCCTCCTGGCGGCGCCGGAGAAGGTAGACGCTCTCGCGGCAGCACTCGAGGATACGCCGGACACGAGCACGACGGACGCGTCTGCATTCTGGGGAAGCTTCCTCGAAAAACCGACGCATGAACGCGGCCTGCTCGGACACAAGCAGCCAGGCACCGATTTGGACCGGCAGGTGAACTTCCTTCATTTTGGCGAGAAGGGACTGCGCTACGCAGACCAGATCGATCCCTCGGAACTGCCGGATTATCCGGGCGACGTTGCCGTCAGCATGAACATCGGCGGGATCCGGCTGTCGAAGGCGGACCGCGCGAAATTCGAGCAACTGCAGTCAGCGCAGCTGCGCATCGACCTGATTCAGGGCCAGCAGATGTTCAACATGCTGGATCCGCTGGCATGGATGGCGATGGCCGCCATCTTCCCGGATCAGAGCGGCAAGCTGCCATCGCTGCAAAACCTGGCCTTCGATCCATCCACTGCGGCGCAGAACATGCAAAAGATCGTGCTTCCCGGCGGGCACGGCAACCTCGCTGTAAATGTGTCGATGGTTCATAAGGAATCGACCTTCTTCAAGGTCATCAACATGCTCGTGACGGATGCACAGAAAGTGGCTCCGGTGTTCGGATTTCCCGCGATCAGCGTCACAGCGCTCACCGGTTTCTCAAAGCTCTATGGAGTGCTCGCGAACCGCGCGACGTTTCTCTTCCAGGCACGGCCTCAGCCGGCTTACACGACTCAGGAATCGCGGCAAAAGGCCAATTCCAGCATCGGGATCAACATGCCCTCGGGCGACTACGTGCTGGTCCCGCAGTCGCACACCGATGACCTGAAACCGTATATGGGCAAGCTGACGCTGAACAACGGCTACCTGGTTCCGAAAGACGGGCCGGCCACCAGCTCTGTATACGAAATCGCAGAGAATGCGGACCCTGACATCAGCTATCTCTCCATGAATGTCTCGGTCAAGCCGCTCTACCAGATCGGAGAACCACAGGAACAAGACAGCTCCGGTGGTGGTGGCGGCGGCGGTGGCTCCAAAGGGAAATCAGGTGGAGGCGCGAAAAAAGGCGGCAGTTCCGGAGGCGGCCAGGGCGGCAAAGGCGGCGGGCAGAAGAACGGTACGAAACAGGGCTCCGGCGGTTAATGAACTTCGAGAGCGTCCGCGAACGGGGAGCGCCTCGGTTTGAGAAGTGAGGTTGTTCGCTCGGAGGCTGCTGAGAGTCTGGCGGAGAGGGAGGGATTCGAACCCCCGATACCCTTGCGAGTATGCCTGATTTCGAGTCAGGTGCATTCAACCGGGCTCTGCCACCTCTCCGGCGCCGGTATTTCGAGAATATCGCATCGGCCGAACACCGTCGACTGAACGCGGAAGCGCTCTGGCTAGGCCGATTGGTTGTCGTGAGAATGCTCTGCCTCTCCTGAAACGGCGTTCCGGGATCAAGATTTTCACGCCGGTCCGTGCCGAGTGACCAAAAATCTACCGGCTGAACAAAAGCGATTTACTCCTGAAGAACGGGAACGAAGAGCCGCAATCGTAACCGCCATTGTGCCTTGCAGGCCAAATTGCCCCTTGACAAAGCTTTCTGCGCTTCAGTACCGTCGCGCGTTGCACCATACTGTAGTTCCTGTGTCCGTTGATGGCGGCGCAGGAATGAACAGTAGCCTCCCTGTTGTCTCCGAGTGCCGCGTCTGCGGCACTCCTTTTTTTTGAAGTCGCTTGAGAAGACAGGGCACTAAGGTCATAGGCCGAACGCAGATTTGTTGCTCTGCCTGCTGCGGCGGAGTGCGGTCATGCGCATCCACTTCTAGAATTGAATTATGAAATCCGCGGACGTGGCGATCGCCGGAGGAGGCATGATTGGCCTGGCGACCGCGCTGGAATTGGCAGCGTCGGGTGCCTCGGTGACGGTGTTCGACCGAGCCGAGGCGATGTCGGAGTCCTCGCGCGCGGCCGCCGGGATGCTCGCAGGCACCGATCCCGAAAATCCGCCGGAACTCGCACAACTGGCGCGGTACAGCCTTTCGCTCTACCCGGACTTTCTGGAGCGGGTCGAGCAACTTTCCGGGAGGAAGATCCCCATCCGCACGCGCAGCACGCTCCAGGGGGTACGGCGCCTGCCCGCAGGAGCCGCCGCGCTTCCAGACTCGGATCTTCAGCGGCTCGCGCCGAGTCTTCAGAAAGCGGGCTGGAGTTTTTTGATGATTGATGAGCAGAGCCTGGACGCCTGGGATCTGGCTGAGGCTCTCCCCTCCGCGGCTCTTGCGGCTGGAGTTGTGCTGCGGGAGCACACTGCCGTCCTCGGCGTCTCGTCCACGAATGGAACTGTGGAACTGAAAACTTCAAGTGGCACCCTTTCCGCGGGCGCTCTCGTCAACGCGACGGGAGCCTGGGCCGAGGGCATTCATCCCGGGCTTCCCGTCGGTCCGCGAAAGGGACACATGCTGACGGCCGAGTTGGGCGGCAAGATACAAATGCAATGCGTCCTGCGCACACCGAAGGTCTACATCGTTCCACGCGGAAATGGCCGTTATGCGATTGGGTCGACGGTCGAGAACGCGGGATTCGACAAGGAGGTTCATCCCGATCAAATCAGGGAGCTTTTTCAGCGCGCTGTGGATCTTTGGCCGCCGTTGCGCGATGCGACCGTCACCGAAACCTGGACCGGCTTGCGCCCCGGATCGGGCGACGGCCTGCCGATCATCGACCAGAATGACGAGCATTGCTGGATTGCGACGGGCCACTTCAGGAACGGCATCATGCTGGGGCCGGGGACGGGGCGCCTGCTGAAACAATGGATCCTGGATGAAGAACCCGCCGTGGGACTCAGCCCGTTTGGACTCTCGCGATTCAGAGGCGCGCTGCGCGGTTGATTCTGCAGTTCTGTGAAATTCTTCTTCCACTTCGGTAACAGAAGTTCTGCTGTCCAGGCCGCCTGCCGCGCTGACAACCTTCTCTCGCGTAAGCTATAAGGAGTACTGAGTTTCTCTTCCGCAAGGTTTGCGGGCGCTCAAATCACGCGCCGCTTTGCATCGCGAATGGCGGCGGCAGCATCCCGATAATCGGACTGGATTTCAACCGACCGGCGAAGGAAGGCAGATGGCAACAGCAACAGTGGTGAAGGGTCTGGAAGGCGTTGTAGCAGCGAACTCGGGCATTTGCTGGATCGATGGCTATGCCGGAGTGCTTGCCTACCGCGGCATCGACATTCATGAACTCGCGGAGAAGTCCACGTTTGAGGAGACCACCTGCCTTCTCTGGCACGGACGCCTGCCGAGCCACTCTGAGCTCCAGGATTTCTCGCGCAAGCTCACCGACGCCCGTCGCGTGCCGCCGCAAATCTACGACCTTCTGCGCTCCTTTCCCAAAAGCGCCACGCCCATGGAGGCGCTGCGTACGGCCGTCTCGGCGCTGAGTCCCTATGATCCGGACGAAGCCGCCGTCGATCATGACTCCAATGTGCGCAAGGCCTTCGCGCTCACCGCGCAGATCCCGATGATCGTCGCCGCCTACGACCGGATTCGCAAGGGGAACAGCATCGTCGAGCCCGATCCGTCGCTCAATCACGCGGCCAACTTCCTCTGGATGCTGCATGGAAAGAAGCCTATTCCCGCGGCGGAACGTACCTTTGACATTGCTCTGATTCTCCACGCCGACCATGAACTGAACGCTTCGACATTCGCGGCCCGCGTGATTGCCGGCACTATGGCCGACATGCACTCCGCGATTACGGGCGCGATCGGGGCCCTGAAGGGACCTCTGCACGGCGGCGCTAACGAAGCCGTGATGAAGATGCTCTTCGACATTGGCAAGAAGGGCGGCGACCCCGTTGAATACGTGAAGAGCCTGCTGGCACAGAAGAAGAAGGTCTTCGGATTCGGCCATCGCGTCTATCGGACGGAAGATCCGCGCGCCACGCATCTGCGGAAGATGTCCGAGCAGCTGAGCCGCGATTCCGGCAACACGAAGTGGTTTGAGATGTCCCGCGCCATCGAGGAGTTCGTCAAGAACGAGAAGAAGCTGAATGCGAACGTCGACTTCTACTCTGCCTCGACCTACACAACTCTGGGCATCGACCTGGATCTCTTCACACCGATTTTCGCCATCAGCCGTATCGCCGGCTGGGCGGCGCACGTGATCGAACAGCTCGATGACAACCGCCTGATCCGCCCTCGCGCCGAATACACCGGCCCCGAATATCCGGTGAAGTACGTGCCCATCGATCAGCGGTAAGGCGCGTCAGACCAACTGGGCTGCAGCGGGGCTCCGGGAACCAGGTCTTTCTTCGGCCTCCATGCCCCGCCGGCAAAAGGCGAGCGCAGCCGGCGTCCCCACCACAGAACCATCAGCACTGCCATCACCGCCAGCCAGAGAAGCACGAGCACGCTTCCCTCCGGACCGGTGGCGCCGCCGCTCCAGATCAGCGGCCCCCGCGGGTGCGCTTCGAGAAAACGGCCGCTGGAGATCAGTCCGCTGTCCGGTGTGCCGTAGAAGAAAGACTGGCCCCAGTCCCACGTGGCGTGAAACCCCACAGCCCACCAGAGCGAGCCGGTATACCACAGGCTGAGCGAGAAGAAGAGACCCGCTCCAACGACCGATACAAGCCCAATCGGCGACTCGCCGGTATTAATGCGGTGGGTCAAACCAAAGATCGCGGCGAACAACAGTGCGCCCCACCAAAATCCGATGCCTCGCGTCAGGGTGAACTGAATGTATCCACGAAAAAGGGACTCCTCGAATAAGCCAGTCATCAGAAACACGAAGCCCCAGGCAGCGGCATACTCCATCACCAGGCCTGATGGCAGCGACGCTCTGCCCAGAGACACGTAGCCAAGTTTCCACAAGGTGCCGACCAGTGCCGAGATGGCGATGAAGCCCCAGAACATACCGGACAACAGCCGGATCATGCGCGAGCCGCCCCGGAATCCGTAAGTCGTCATCGGCTGCCTCTCGATGATCGAGAGGATCCAAGTGGCAATGACCGCAGGAAGGAACTGGCATACCTCCACGACAATGCCAGTCCGTGGCGGCATGGGCATGCCCGGACTCCAGCGGAGGAGTGGAAAGCAGACCCACTGGGCTGCCAGGGAAAGAGCCAACCAGATAACCGCGAAGAGCAGGACTCCCCACCCAGCTCGAATCCCCTGAGGGCCGAAAAACACCCATTTCACATCGCGTTCAGGCGGAGCAATGGGATCAGCGGCCAATCGCGTTCTCCAGCGCCTGGCCGACGCGGAAGACGGTGCCCTCGTCGAAGTGGCGGCCGAGGATCTGCATGCCGATCGGCAACCCTTCGCGCGAGTTTCCGCACGGGACGGAAACGCCGCAGATCCCGGCTAGGCTGGCCGTTACCGTGTAGATGTCGGCGAGATACATGGCAACGGGATCGTCAGACTTCTCTCCGATGCGGAATGCCGGCGTAGGAGCTGTCGGCGTAAGAATGGCATCGACTTCCCTGAATGCGCGCAGAAAGTCGTCCGCCAGCAATCTCCGAACCTGCTGCGCCTTTCGATAATAGGCCTCGTAGTATCCGTGGCTCAGCACATACGTCCCGAGCAGGATACGGCGCTTGACTTCCGCACCAAAGCCCAGATCGCGGGTGCGCCGGTACATGGAGGCCAGCGTGTCGGATTTTGGCGCGCGGAAGCCGTAGCGCACGCCGTCATAGCGGGCGAGATTCGAACTGGCTTCGGCGGTCGCGATGACGTAGTACGTCGGAATCGCGTAGCGGGTGTGCGGCAGGGAAATGTTGCGGATCTCCGCGCCCGCAGCGCGCAGCTTCTCAATGCCCGATTCGATTGCGGCGCGCACCTCAGGATCGAGTCCCTCGGCGAAATACTCCGCAGGCACTCCAAGCTTCATGCCGCGAACGCCTTTATCCAGCTCCGCGGTGTAGTCCGGAACGGACAAAGGCGACGAGGTCGCGTCCATCGGATCGTGTCCCGCAACGACGCGCAGCACGGTTGCAGCATCCCGAACATTCGCGGCCAACGGGCCGATGCGATCGAGGGAGGACGCAAAAGCGATCAGGCCATAGCGAGAAACACGCCCGTAGGTGGGGAGTACACCGACCACTCCGCAAAATGAGGCGGGCTGGCGGATGGAGCCTCCCGTGTCGGTGCCCAGCGTGGCGAGAGACATCCCCGCCGCCACCGCCGCTGCTGAGCCGCCGCTGGAACCGCCGGGGACGCGATCCAAATCATGCGGATTGTGCACGGGGCCGTAAGCGGAATTCTCATTCGAGGAGCCCATGGCGAACTCATCGCAGTTCAGCTTGCCCACGAAAATCGCACCTGCATCCGCCAGCCGGCGAACGGCGGTCGCCGTGTAAGGAGGACGATAGCCTTCGAGAATTTTCGATCCCGCGGTCGCCGGAAAGCCTTCCAGCGTCAGCACGTCTTTGATCCCCAGCGGCACTCCCGCAAGGGGGGGAAGCACTCCGCCCATCGACTTGATTTCGTCGATGCGGGCCGCCTGCGCCAGCGCGTACTCGCGATCCACCGAGAGGAAGGCGTGAATACGCGGATCCTGCTCGGCAATTCGCGCCAGGTATCTTTCTGTGATCTCCGTCGCGGTGGCTTCGCCGCCGGCGATCGCCGAGCGCACGTCGGTGATGGATTCCGATGACGTCATCGTGCTCATCGCTCGATCACCTTCGGGACTTTGAAGAACACGCCGTCAGTTTCCGGGGCCGCGGCCATGGCATTCTCGTGCGGCAAACAGGGCCGGGGGACATCGTCGCGCAGCAGGAACGCTCGCTCGCTGTGGACATCACCGCCGTTATCCAGAAGCTCTGCCACCTGAGCCATGGGAACAACATCAGCCGTATCCAGCTCGCCAAGTTGGGCCACATAACCCAGAATCGCATTGAGATCGCGCTGCATGCGCGTTTCTTCATCCGGGGTCAGTTCCAGATAGCCCAGTTCGGCCACCCGTCTCACGTCTTCGAGTGAAACCTTCTCCGTTTCCGGCATGGGACCAGTTTACAGCCGGCCCAAAGAAAGCCTGTTGACAGACGCTCCGGTCCGGATACAATCTGCCCCATAACAATACTGGTTCGTACCCCACACCCCATGAATACGGTCTGCAAACACCCACGGGTCCGGATTGTGGCGCGCGAAGACGACGTCGAATTCGTCGAGTGCCTCGATTGCGGAGAAGTCTTCGATTCCGGCGAATTTCGCGACATGGCCATTGAAGAAATGCAGGACGCCGAAGAAGAAGAGACCGCCTGATCGGCGGCGCCTTATTCAATCCCCAATACTGCTCCGGGCGTCCAGCCCTGCCGGCGTAACTCCTGGATGGCAAGCGCATCGTGCCGCTTGGCCAGGCGGTTGCCCTGCTCATCCAGCATCAGCTGACAATGGAACCACTGGGGTATAGATTTCTGCAGCGCGCGGTAAATGAGGATCTGCCGCGCCGTCGACAGCAGCAGGTCCGCGCCGCGGACTATTTCTGTCATTTGCATCGCAATATCGTCGGCAACGACCGCGATCTGATACGCGGGAACATCGTCGCGCCGCCAGACCGCAAAGTCTCCAAAGTCTTTGCCGGCTGCGAATCGCTGGACACCCAGATTGAGGTCTTCAAACTCGATCACCTCTCCGTCAGGAACGCGGAACCGCCAATTCACTCCGGCCGGCTGTTCGATCCTGCGAAGCACGGCTGTCGCAGAAGGGCGGCACGTGCCCGGATACAGCAGCCCTTCATCGGCTTCCATGCGCATCGCGGCACCCTCGTGCGGCGCCTGCGCAATGCGGTTCAGTTCGCGCCGCGAGCAGGTACAGGGATACAGGAATCCACGGTCCAGCAATGCCTTCCAGATCTGGAGGTAATGCGCGCGGCGCTTGCTCTGCTCATAAGGCGCAAACGGGCCGCCGACATCAGGACCCTCCTGCCAGCGAATACCCAGCCAGCGCAGGTCCTCGAACATCGTCTGGGCAAATTCAGGCCGGGATCGCTGCGGGTCCAGATCCTCGTTGCGGAAAACGAGAGTGCCCGAGGTCGCGCGAGCACGCACAAAGGCCTGCCAGAACGTTCGCGCGTGTCCCATGTGCAGCAATCCTGTCGGTGAAGGCGCAATGCGGCCGCGATATCCGGACATCACGCGGCCAGTGTATCGAAGGAGGAAGTCAGCTCATGCCGCGAACACCAGCCGATCAGGCGGCTCGCTCGACTTCCTCAGCCTCCTCGACCTGCGATGCGGGCGTTACCACCTTCATCAAAGCAGGAGACGCGGCGACGTGGGCCGGCTTGAGCATTTCGAAAAGGAAGCCGATGCCCAACCCGAAGTACATCGCCGAATAGATCCACGGCGCTCTCCAGGCTGAGCCCCATCCGTGCCCGATTCCGAGGCGAATGGAAGCCAGCACAATCGCTGCTGCCATCGATGCCAGCGGGATGCTGAGAAGTCCAGCAGCAGGGGCCGGCAAAGCGATCCACGCAACGGAAGTAAGCGCGATCAGCGCAAGTAAAGCCAGGGGCGCGTAGAGCGTCCTGGGGAGAGAGCCGGCATGCTTGCGGAGCAGCCGGACTTGTCCACGCCCCGATCGGACCATTTGAGTGAACAGCGTGCGCACGTTGTTGCGAGGCTGATAATGCACGGCTAGCCGCGGATCGGCGTAGGCACGAATGCCGGCCTTGCGAACACGGGTGTTGTACTCCACGTCTTCGCAGGCGTCGAAGCTTTCGTCGAACACGCCCAGTCGGCTGAATAGCTCGCGCCGATAGGTTGCACCGCCCTGCACCGGATCGACGAAGCCGCAGGTCTTTACGTCGCTGCCCGATTGACTGGAATGAATTTGCGCGATGACTTCCCCGGTGTGCGTGTCGGACGCGGCCAGCAGCGGTTGGGGACGACAGAGACAGCCCGCACCGGTTTGCGCGAGAATGGCCGCGGTGTCTTCCAGAAGATTGGAAGACGGAATTGTGCAATGGCCATCGATAAAGACAATTACTTCGCCGGCTGCTGCACGGATTCCCACGTTGCGACCGGCGCTGGAGCGAATGCCTGGATTATCCAAAACTTTGACACGGACATTTTTGTTGGAGAATCGGCGCCGGACGAGGTCGGCGGTTCCGTCGGTGGAACCACCATCCACCACCAGAATCTCGAAACGGTCGGACGGGTAATTCTGTCGAAGCAAATCGTCGAGGAGCCGGGGGAGCATGGCGCGCTCATTGCGCACCGGCAGGATTACCGAGATGAAAGGCAGCATCGTCCACCGTCCTTCGCTGTGTACGATGCCAGTTCCCTGCACCGCGTTCCCCGGAAGAACTCGTTGCAGCGCGGATAATCGCCGCTCAATAGTAACCACAGGCCTGCACCAGTAACCGCTGGCCTACGCTGACGTTTGCGTACAGCTGTCCTTCGTGTCTTCGGGTAATGCGGAGTTCTCCACGACCGGAGGGCGTGGCTTCACGTTTCTGATCGGCGGCAGGCCGGCCTCTTTGATCTTGTACAGCAAAGCGCGATAGCTGATGTCCAGAGAGCGCGCAGCTTTGCGCCGATTCCATTTGTGGGCGCGCAGCACATCGAGGATGATCCGCCGTTCCAGAGATTGCACAGCGCGCTTGGTCTGGATGCGCAACGGTGTGTTCAGATCCACGGCTTCGGGAGCAGGAAATGCGTCCTCGCGCGGATCACGGAGCGCGGAGAGCACGTTCTCTTCCCCACCCAGAACGACGTAGCGCTTGGCAAGGTTTTCCAGCTCGCGCATGTTCCCGGGCCAGTGATACTTCTCCAGAAGGCGCATGGCCGAGGTGCTGATGGGCTCGGGACGCCGGCCGTACTGATTGCCGTACAGCCGGACGAAATGCTGGAACAGCAGCGGCACATCTTCGCTGCGACGGCGCAGTGGGGGCATTTCGATCTGGATCACATTGATCCGGTAATAGAGGTCAGAGCGAAAATTACCGTGCTTGACCTCGTCTTCGAGATTGCGGTTCGTTCCACAGATCAGCCGCACGTTGACTTCGTGTTCCTCGACACCGCCCAGCCGAACGATTCTGAAATCCTGCAGAGCCCGCAGCAGCTTCGACTGCAGAGCGATATCGAGCTCGCCGATTTCATCCAGGAACAGGGTTCCATGATTCGCCAGTTCGAACTTCCCCGGCCGGGAGCTGCGCGCGCCGGTGAACGCTCCGGGCTCGTGTCCGAATAGCTCGCTTTCAAACAATTGCCCGGGAATCGCCGGGCAGTTGACCTTCACCATGGGATAACGCGAGCGTCGGCTGAGCTGGTGGAGCATCCGCGCCGCCAGCTCTTTCCCGGTTCCGCTCTCGCCCGTGATCAGGACAGCGACATCGACCGCCGCTGCATCCTGAATCTGGCGGATTGTCCGCTGAATGGCGGGCGAATGGCCCAGCAACATCGCTTCCGGACTGTTCGTGGCTTCTCGCTCCATAGCCGCACGACGCGTTGCAAATACAGGGTTGCAAATGCACGTACGTTGCCATCCGCGGCGTCACGTGCTTCAGCACGCCTGTTTGCGAGCCGCGCGCCGGATGCGCATCCACCCGCCTTAGATGCACCCGGAAAGCCGAGCGACCACCCTGCGCCAGAAGAAATCCCGCGCGGCCGCATGGGCGATTGCCGGTTCCGAACGGGTGATTCCCGCCGGCGGAGGGATCCTCGAGGGTGTGCAACGAACAGGCATCTTTAGGGAAAAACCGCCGCATCTCACCCAACACATCGTCAGTAGGCTCGCAAGCAGAAGCCGAGGAAGTTCCGGTCAATCCGGGGTTTCATCGTTCCCACCAGGGCTCGCGCGTCATCGAGGCCGTGGTGTCTTCGCCGGCTTTCCGGCAGCAACCGGAGAGAGGAACGGGCACGCAGGGTTTTTCCGCAGGATCGTTGAGCAGAAATCGGGAAGCCAGCTATTTGCCCGATATTGCCAGTTGAGGTTTCCATCTATGCGCCCGTTACGAGTACTGGTTGCCCAGAACCACCCTGATTCAGCCAGGAGCTTCGATTCGCTGTTCACCCGCGAGCGAGTCATCGTTGAATATGCATCGTCGGCAAACGGATGCATTCGCCTTCTGGAGCGGCGGGCACCCGGTTACGACCTGATCCTTGTGGATGAACACCTGCCGGATTTCGGCGGGATCGAGGCGATTAAACAGATTCGAGCGACCCGCCGCGAGGTCCCGACCGCGCTGATGAGCGCGCGCCTGAGCCCCAAAATTCTTCACGATGCCACGCAGGCCGGATCCGTTGGATTCCTGACGAAACCGATTCGAACCGCCGATCTGGAGGAGCTGCTGACCACTTTATGTCCCGGTCAAGCGGACTCCGTTGCTGAAGCGCCCCCGGCGATGCACATCGAGGACCTTGGGGCCGGCCAGTTCTTCCTGGCTGCGGCGCCTGCGATGCTCGAGATTTTGCATCAGGTGCGCATGATCAGCCGGACCGATGTTCCGGTCCTGATTACAGGCGAAAGCGGTGTCGGCAAAGAGATCGTTGCGAGCCTCATTCACAAATACTCGCTGCGCAGTCACCGGACATTTCTGAAGGTCAACTGCGCCGCCCTGCCCAACGATCTGCTGGAGAGCGAGCTGTTCGGCTATGAGGCAGGCGCCTTTACAGGGGCGGCCCGAGCCAAGCCGGGCAAGTTCGACGTATGCGACAAGGGCACCATCCTGTTGGACGAAATCGGTGAGATGAGCCCGCAACTGCAGGCCAAGCTGCTGCACGTTCTGCAGGACGGCACCTTCTCGCGTCTCGGTTCAAGGCTGAACACGAAGGTCGACGTGCGCGTTCTGGCCGCAACGAATATCGACATCGAGCAGGCGATCGCGGAAAAACGCTTCCGCGAGGACCTCTATTACCGCCTGAACGCCTTCGTGCTTCGTGTCCCCCCGTTGCGCGAGCGCACCGAGGAAATTCCATGGCTGCTGGAGAATCTGTCCGGCAAGCTGGCCGTTTCCAATGGGCTGGAGCCCATCCAGTTCTCGCAACGCATGGTGGCAGCCGCCGTTCGCTATCACTGGCCGGGCAATCTGCGCGAGCTGGGAAATTTCGTGAAGCGATATCTCATCATGCGCGATGAAACCGCGGCTCTGGTTGAACTGGAGTCGAAGGTCATCGCCCGCCCCCCGGCCCTGTCGTTGGCGAATCCAGCAGCATCAGGGGTCATTGCGCCCGCAGCAGCGGGACTTAAATCCGCGGTTCGTTCCAACAGAGACCAGATGGAGAGCCGGATCATCCGCGACGTTCTCGAGGAGTCTCGCTGGAATCGCCGCATTGCGGCTGAACGGTTGCAGATCAGCTATAAGTCGCTGCTGCAGAAAATCCGCTATTACAATCTCGAAGCTTCTGCGTAAGGCCGCCGACGCGCAATCAGCAGAACGAATTTCCCCAGAGGTCTGCAGAAATCTGCACACCTCCGCTCCTGACGACGCGGCACCAGCGACACTTTCCTGGAGAGGAACAGCCAAGCCGGTCCCGGTCCGCCCCGAATAGCATGAATGCTGGCCCGCTGCCCCCTCCCGAATCGGAGCGGCAGCACCGGACGCCCCCGTCCATTTCCGGACGAGTTTGGCAGCCCGCTTGCACCTTCTCTCTGCGGCAAGCCTTGTTCGAGCGGATGGTTTCTGCTGTGGTCACTCTGTGCTGTCAACACTTTCGGGCGGGCGGTGACGCGTGAGTCCGGACTGGATTCTGCACCGGATCCCCTCTCATCCCGTCAGTTCCTGGGTAGCTCGCCGCATCGCGTACCCGATCTGGCTGCAGCGCCACCATCCTCACTATTCCCGATTTGCGCGGCAATTTCATAAAACCCAGCATTTCACTCCTGAAGAACTGGAACGCTGGCAATCGCAGCGGTTGCGCGAACAACTGCTGTATGCATTTCGCAATATCCCGTTCTACCGGCGGCGCTTCGAGATGAACGGCATCACTCCTCTGGATATACGGACGCCGGAGGACCTGAAGGCATTCCCGGTTCTGACCAAGGCAGACCTGCGACGCCACGATACGGAGTTGCTGGCCCGCAATATCCCGCCCGAGTCGCGCGTGCAGCAGCAGGCAGTCGGTGCGAACGGAATGCCGGTGCGGTTTTGGGTGGATAGGGAGCGCCTCGACTCGCGCCGCGCCGCCCTGGATCGGCACAATGCCTGGGCAGGCTTATATCCCGGCGCCTGGTACGCTCAGTTGTCCGGCTTTTCCCCGGATGCCAATCCCGCACCTCAGCAGACCGGCTGGAGCGAACGGCTGATCGATCACCGCCTGCAGCTGAACACTTCCCTGATTGGCGAACGCGACCTCGAGCAATACATCGGCGTGCTGCGCCGCTTCCGGCCGCGCGTCCTGGTGGCGAATGCACAGTCGGCTGTCTTCTTTGCGCGCTACTGCGAACAGAGCGGCATCCGCGACATTCACTTCCGGACGATTATCGTGACGGCTGAGATGCTTCTCCCGGGCCAGCGTGCGTTCCTCGAGGAAGTCTTTCACGCGCGTGTCTTCAACCGCTACAGCAGCCGCGAATTCTCCGTCATCGCCAGCGACTGTCCGGATATGAAGGGGATGCATGTCAGCGCCGACGCTCTGATCGTGGAAGTCGAGTCGAGTACGAACGGGGGCCGGGCAGGCCGCGTGCTCATCACGGATCTGTTGAACCGGGCCATGCCGCTGATCCGTTACGAAATCGGCGATACGGCCAGTCCGCTGAGAACTGCGGTCTGTTCCTGCGGGCGCGCGTTCCCGCGCATGGCCAATGTCCGTGGACGTGTCACAGATTTTCTGGTCACCACGGACGACCGGCGCGTGGCCGGGATTCCTCTCGCCGCCATTGCCAGCGACATGCCGCAGGTCGGGCAGATCCAATTCGTGCAGAACGACCGTGGCCACATACAGCTGCGCATTGTACCCGGCCGGAACTACGGCGCCGATACTGTTGCGGAGCTGCGCCGCCGTTTGAATCCCATGTTTCACGGGGACACTGAAGTCAGTATCGTCACGGTCGAGCAAATCCAGAACGAGCGTCTGGGCAAGTTTCGTGTGGCAAGGACCACCCCGGGACTGACCGATACCATCGCGCGGACATGGAGCGCATAATGTCCGGCGCTTATCGCAAGCTTCTGTTGCCGCTCTGCGACCGAGATCAATACCGCGGGCTCAGTGCTCGTTTGGCTGTGCTCGAACAATTCGAGACTCTTCATCCGCAGGAGCAGGCGGCGATTCTCGAACAACGCACTCGGTCACTGCTCGACCACGCCTATAAAACCTCTCCCTATTACCGTCTTGTCTTCGATGAGGTGCGATTTCGTTCGGTGGACTGGCAGTATGGTCAGCCGATCCCGCTTCCCGAACTGAACCGCGAACTGCTCCGCGCCAACATGGAAAGCCTTTGCTCGCGAGCGTTTCGCCCCGATGAGCTTCGCCGGTTCAGCAGCGGCGGCTCCCCTCCCACTGCAATGTGGCGCGATGTGGAGGCGCAACGGGAAAAAGCTGC
The DNA here is from genome assembly GCA_035295245.1 of Acidobacteriaceae bacterium. Taxonomy (GTDB): domain Bacteria; phylum Acidobacteriota; class Terriglobia; order Terriglobales; family Acidobacteriaceae; genus Palsa-343. The sequence goes on along the minus strand of DATGJK010000038.1, from coordinate 5,631 downwards.
GCTCGAGTGGCACCTGAATCGCCTCTCCGGAACAGCAGGAGCGCGCATCCTGGAGCTTCGGCCGGCAGACCGCCAGCAGGACGGCGACATGAGCAGTCTTCGGCCCACTCTGCAGGAGAGAATCCAGGGCCGATTCGACGCGCTCATCCGCAACGCAGACGATGACACCTTCTGGAATCTCCTTCGTTTCATGAACCGCAGGAAACCCGAAGTACTCCGCGGGCCTGCGAGTCTGCTGGCGATGTTCGCCGATTGGCTGCGCGGCTGCGGCATGGCCTGGCACCGGCCGCGGCGGGTCATCGCCACCGGGGAAACACCCTCTCCGGAAAGCCGGCAGACCGTGACAGAAACGTTTGGCTGCATGGTCACCCGGCAGTACGTTTGTCCTGACATTGGAATCTTGGCGACGGAGTGCGAGCAGGGCGAGCGGCTTCACTTCCATCCGTTGTCGAGTTACATCTCGCTGGCGCCTGCAGGCCAATCGAGCGAAGGCAGCATCTACCGCCTCATCATCACGGATCTCCTGAACCATGGCATGCCGTTGATTCGCTACGACTCGGGCGACAGCGTTTTGTTCGATGAATCGCCATGTCCGTGCGGGTCCTGGTACCCATCGGTGAGCGCAGTGCTCGGCCCGACCATCGAAAACCTCATCCTGCCAGACGGCACCGTCACAGCGGGCGTGCCGATTGTCACGCGCGCCAGCCGCAGTTTTCGCAGCGTTCATGGAGTGCAGCTGATCCAGAGAGCGCCGGACACCATGCACCTTCGCTTCTCTTCCGATGACAACAGCGGCGCCGCCGATCGGGAACTGGGCGTGTTCCGCAAAACCATCGAGGATGCGTTCCGGATCCCCCTGCGCTGGACGTTGGAGCGGGTAGCGGCAATCCGCGGCGAGACTTCCGGCAAGGTCCGGGCTGCAGTTTGCGAGATTCCTCAGGACGAGCACGGCCGGCCACTCAAGCATTGAGGTCCTGAATCTCCGGCAGCCCCGTCTATGGAGAAAAGGCCAGCCCGAGGGCTGGCCTTTTCTCCGTCTGCGATACGGCTAGTTGTTGTTGCTGTCGTCGCGGCGATGCAGCGTGGGCTGATCGCTGCCGTTCGTGTTGCCCTGGTCGGGACTATCACTGGTGCTCACGCGACGCAGCGACGGCTTCCCTTTCTTGTTGTCGATGATGCGCCGCTTATTCTCGATGCGAGCAAGCCGCGCCTTGACATCGTTGAACTCAGACGTCGTGACCAGATATTGGTCCTTTGGAGGAAGAATCGTGGAGATCTCCTCCTCGGTGTGCTGGATGCGGTCTGGCGTTTGCGGGTGATCCTCGAACACCTTGGCCACCGCGCCCGGCTTGGTCTTCTCCAGATTCTGAATCTTCTCGAAGAAAGTAACGAAAGCCTGCGGATCGTAGCCCGCCCGATACATGTACTGCACGCCCAGGTAATCGGCCTGCGCTTCGAACTCGCGCGAAAACTCCAGGAAAGTAATGGGGATCATCAGCTGGGTCGCTTCGTAGATGCCGTACCCGGTCCAGCTGTAACCCGTCATCATGATCAGCGGCACCATGCCGATCTGCGCGTAATTCGCACGCGTCATCTCGCGGGCGGCGTGATGCGCGCACACGTGAGAGACCTCATGCGCCATGACGCCGGCCAGTTCGGCTTCCTCGTCGGCTGCCAGGATCAGTCCCGCATTGACGTAGAAGAATCCGCCCGGCAGGGCCATCGCGTTGATCTCGTCCGTGTCGATCACCTTGATCGTGAACGGTACCTTGCAGTCGGAATTCTTGACAATGTTCTGACCGATGCGGTTCACGTATTCCGTGATTACCGGATCGGTGATGAACCGGGTGCTCTTCTCAATCTCATCGGCGTACTGCTTGCCCATCCTGATTTCCGACTCGGTGGAGTACCAGTTCCCCATGCCGCGCGCGCCAATGTTCCGCGTACCGACGGCGTTGACATCGTCGATGCTCCCGGATTTGACGCCAGGCATCATGCCGTCCTTGTTCGGATAGACCTGCTTAAAGGGGTTCAGATTGGGATCGGTCAGCGCCTGGTTTTGGTTTCCGCCCGGCTGATTCCAGCTGTCGTCATCGTGCTTTACCGTCGGCGCCTGCTGGACGCAAACATCCCCACCGGCTCCAGGAGCGCGGTGGAGTACGGGCCCCGGGCAGTTCGCGTCCGTCTGCTTGTCGCCAGACGAGGCGGGTTGCGCCTGGTCCGACGGAGCTGCTGAGGCAGTCGGCTGCGCCGGAGTCGATCCCGTGCTCTGCGCGAAGGCAACACCGCCAAAAAGCGCCAAAGTCGAGGAAACGAACAGGCTGAGACTCAATTTCCGAGTGGGCATGGGCAAAACCCCTCCAGGGCGGACAGAACCCTGCAGATTTTAGACGTAGTATGCGCCTTTTCCGTCGTCGTAAGCACCAGCTTTATTTTCGCCTTATGAGTGCCCAGGACTTGTCTCGATCCATTCACTTTACTGTCAAATCGAAGACTGGAGGCCCCCCGCGAAAGCGCAGGGAACGATTGTCGCAGCTACTTCCACGTAACGGTAGGCATGATCTGCGTTCTGTCCACACGGTCCTTGTACCGGATCGCGAAGTGCAGAAGCGAGGTCAGCAGCGACTCCGACAGACAATGTGGAACCAGGCCCAGGTCCCTGAGTTGCGTGTTTTTGGCGTTGTAGTAATGGGTTTCTTTCTCGACACGCGGATTGCTGACGTGGTTCACCTCCACGTTCATCCCGGCGTCTTCTCCCGCCTTCTTAACCATCATGGCGAGGTCCAGTACGCTGAACTGCTCCGTGAATTGGTTAAAAACCCGGAATTCTCCTTCCCCAGCCGGATTGGCAACGGCGATCTCCATGCAGCGCACCGTGTCTCGGATGTCCAGGAAGCCGCGGGTCTGCCCCCCCGTGCCGTAAACGGTCAACGGGTGTCCAATGGCGGCCTGAACGCAAAACCGGTTGAGAGCTGTGCCAAAGACCTCGTCGTAGTCCAGGCGGTTGATCAGGAGGTCATCGATGGCGGTCTGATCGGTCAGCACACCGTACACGACGCCCTGGTTGAGGTCGGTCGCCCGCAATCCCCAAATTTTGCACGCAAACCGGATGTTGTGTGTGTCATGCACCTTGCTCAGGTGGTAGAACGAGCCGGGCTGCATCGGGTACGGAAGGCGGTCTTCCCGCCCGTTGTGACGAATGCTGATGTAGCCCTCTTCGATGTCAATGTTGGGCTGGCCGTACTCGCCCATCGTGCCCAGCTTGACTAAATGGATTGCTGGATTAAACTCCCGTATCGCAAACAACAGATTCAGGTTACCGACGACGTTGTTGACCTGTGTCATCACCGCGTGCTCGCGGTCGATCATGGAAAACGGCGCGGAGCGCTGCTCACCGAAGTGCAGGATTGCCTCCGGTTCGAAGCTCCGCATGAAGCTCCGCACGAATGGGTAATCGCAGATGTCGCCGACGAAGACGGGAATCTTTTTCCCTGTCAGTTCATGCCAGCGGTCCACTCGGTGACGAATTGGGGCGATCGGTGTCAGGGTGTCGATGCCGAGGGTCTGATCCCAGTGCCTCCGGATGAGGCTGTCGACAATGCCAACTTCATAGCCACGTTCGGACAGGTACAGGGCCGTAGCCCACCCGCAGTATCCATCTCCCCCGACGACCAGAACCTTCATCTATCTTCCTTTGCTGCATAGGTTTCCGAATGCCTGCCCTGCTTCAGACAGAGCACTCGTCCTGCATACTGATGAACCCGGGAAATCCCTTGCACTGCGCCCGCTCCACCGGCAGGCAGCCTGGAAAACTGCCCCGGAATGGAACGCTCAGGGGCTTCTCGTGCAATGGACGGATCAATGCCTTGTTCAGTTTACCTGTTGCAGCCGATCGATGAGCTTGCGGGCCAGGCTATCGCCGGATTCCGACCACAGAAGCCGGCTCGAAATTCCGCAGTTCTTCTGCACGAGATTCGTGAAGTCCACCAGACGCGCGACGTTCTGTTTGACCCGCTGCACCGCATCCTTGTCGAGGTCCAGTTCTTCGTACAGGAATGGCGTATCGAGGCCGAAGTCCACCCGGATGTGCCCATTCGTCTCGTAGGCATGGTCGTCGAACTCGGGACCAAACGCGACGATCCGCACGATGCGAGCATCATGGCGCCACATCGTATCCAGCCCTCGGGCCTGCTCGGGGACCCACAGTTCCCAGATCAGCTCGAATTCCCAGGCATAGTCTTCATGCGCGTTTTCCATGGCTGCAGCGATGACGGCATGCGGAGAAGCTTCCTCCTCTTCCGTTTCATTGCGATAGACGCGCTGCCAGACCGGCGTCTCATTCCAGGAGATCGGATAGACGGTCGCGGCACTCACCCGGCCTGCGCCGCCCGCCGCCGCGAACTGCTCCATTACTTTTTCAAGCGCCGCCGGCAGTGCTTCCATCCGGAAATTGGGGTACCACAAACTGAGATACAGCTGATCCGCCATGCAGTTCCTGTTTGATCCTCTCGTTTCGAGACCCGGCTCGGGTCAGTGACTTCGACGCCCAATCCAGGATTTCCAACGCGGTGATTGTCGTGAGCGAGGACTGGCTGCACACCAAGCCCCATCCTGTCATCTTTGCACAATGTTGATCTGCGGACGACTATGTCAGTGCGCGAAGAACTCGCCCATGGTGGGAGCGGCCGCTGCGGCTCCGGGCGGGTTCGGAAGATTCAGAAGCATCATGATGGTGTGCAGCATGCTCTCATGCTCGTACAGGAAGGTGCTCTGCTGCGTGTAGCCGGCCTTGACCACCGGGCCCCAGAAGACTGCCGCGACGTGGCCCCCACCATTCGCCACATCGCTGGGGGCCGATTCGTCAAAAACGACGATCAGGACGCCGTCGCCTCCAGCCTGAAACGTCTTGTCGTTCATCAATGGGGCGACGATGTTCGACTGCAGCCAGGAGTCGGCCTGCTGAGGACTGCCGTTGTGAGCATCGTCGCTGACGTCCGGAACAATGAACGAGAATTCCGGCAGACTGCCGCTGGCCACATCCGCACCAAATTGTGAAAAGGGCATCAGGGCTGCGTTCGCGACCTGAGGATTGTTGGCCACATCCGACAGCATCGCGAACGGGTCGTGCCGGATTACATAGTTTCCGTTGTCGCCGCCGAGGTAGCCCTGTTTGATTCCCTCTGCATACACCTTGAACGACACGCCTGCACTCAGCATGCGGCGCGCGATGTTGTCCACGTCCCACACCTTCGTTGAGCCATCGTCGTTCGTCAGCGTCTGTCCGGTTGTCAGCAGGAAGTAGTCGGAGATCGAACCATGGATGTCGGCGTAGTAATTCGTTGCCAGGGCGCCGTTTTGAATCAGGCCGTTAAAGTTGGGCCAGACGCTGGTGTTTCCCACAACCGAGGCGTAGCTCTGGTTCTCCTCCAGAACCATGACAACATGCCGGCTCTGCGGCATGGTTCCTGACGATGGCGCGTTGTTCTGTGCTTTCTGCGTTCCACCGCCACCGCAACCCGGCAACAGGAAAATGACTGAACACGCCAGCGACGCCAGAGCGCTGCCTGCGAACTTGCCGGGCCGTCTGGAGAAGTGTTGACTCATCCCGAGACGCATATACCTCGAATATTT